>CAJXEF010000060.1 GCA_913052545.1 uncultured Chloroflexota bacterium | reverse complement strand
TCACAACTAAAACTCTGGAGCAGAATTTAGTAAGCCTAAAACCTGATAATTAATGCGATGGCCGCATGCTAATCTTACTGAAATAACGTACCGTGCGTTTTACGATTAACCTAATTTGGCAGTCCTATCAAGCCCTAACGAAATACCGATACCCCAGATGATTACAATAATACGATGATCACCTCAAAATCTTAGGCAAAGTGAAACTAACATCCTCATCCACTCCTGTTAGATATGTCACCTTATCAGGAGCTAGTTTATTGATCACTTCTTCTACTAGTATCTCAGGTGTCGAAGCCCCTGAGGTTACGCCAATCTTATTACATCCATCTAACCACTCCTGTTCCACTTCTTCAGGACCGTTTATCAAATAGGCTGCAACTCCTAATACCTCGGCAACCTCTCTAAGCCGATTACAATTTGAACTGTTTTCTGCTCCTATCACCAGAACCAAGTCTACAAGAGGAGCCATTTTAGTTACAGCGTCTTGTCGGTTTGTGGTCGCGTAACATATATCATTGCGAATAATAGAACCAGGATAAGCCGATAGTATCTCTCCAATAGAACGCTGGGTATCACCCACAGATAATGTCGTTTGTGTTAGCACAACCACCTCACTATCCGCCTTCAACCTGGGTATCACCCTATTATCACCATCATCCACCAAGGTCATAGGCACTTGGCCCATTGTACCCTTTACCTCTTGATGACCTTTATGCCCTACTAAGAGCACTTGCTTTCCTTCTTTATAATATTTTTTCGCCTCATTATGTACTTTAGTTACTAGAGGACATACAGCATCAATTACAGTCAACTGCCTAGATTGAGCAACTTCGAAATCCTCTGGAGGAGACCCGTGAGCAGAAAAAACCACAATCGACCCCTCCGGAATTTCACCGACATCCTCAACCGTGATAGCACCTTTCACTTCAAGTTGAGCTACGACATATGGGTTATGAACAATTTGATGTTTAACATATACGGGAGGACCATATTTTTTTAAACACAACTCGACAATATCTATTGCCCGTACTACTCCAGCGCAAAACCCTCGCGGAGAACTTAAAATCACTTCTAACACAATTCTCTCACTAATTTATGTTTAATTTAAAACCAACGAATAGCAACTTTACGTTCTATATTACTTCTTTGGAGAAGTAGTAATTAAATCTAAATATTTGTATCCGGAACCCGTATTTAACAAGACAATCGTTTCATCGGGACCTAAAAACCCATCCCTCAGCAATCGTTTTAGGCCAACCAAGGTAGCGGCACCTTCTGGACAGGCTATGATACCTTCGGCAGTAGCAATTTCATACATAGCATCAACCATAGAAGCATCATCAACTGCCAATGCTGTCCCGCCGGTTTGCCTTAATACATCAAGTATCAAATAATCAGCGAATGGGTGCGGGACTCGCAAGCCGTCCGCCAATGTCGCAGCGTTCTGCCATGCCTCGGAGTCGTTCTTACCTTCTTGAAATGCTTTTACAATCGGCTGACAACCTTCAGGCTGAACGGCGACAAATTTTGGTTGCTTGCCTTCTATCCATCCCATCTGCGAGAGTTCTTGAAATGCTTTGTGCATACCCAAAATTCCGGTACCCCCACCTGTAGGGTAAATTATGACATCAGGAGTTTTCCATCCCAGTTGCTGAGCTATTTCCAAGCCCATGGTTTTTTTCCCTTCCGCCCTATACGGTTCCTTAAGAGTAGATAAATCGAAAAGGTTTTCTGCTTCGGCAATACCAACTGCTATACGTCCAGCATCACTGATCAGACCTTCTACCAAATTCAACTCTGAACCAGCCATAACTGATTCTTTCTGGTTTGATTGGGGAGCATCCTGGGGCATAAAAACTTTTACAGGGAGTCCAGCTCGAGCGCAATAAGTAGCAGCAGCACCGGCTGCGTTGCCCGCGGAAGGCATAGTAAATCCTGTAACACCCAACTCCTGAGCTTTGGATACTGCAGCCGCAATTCCCCTGGCTTTAAATGTGCCGGTCGGGTTCAAACCTTCCTCTTTGATGAAAAGATTCTTCAGACCGAGCTTATTAGCAAGATTGCCTACTTCAAGCAACGGAGTACCACCTTCACCCAGAGTAAGCACATTTTTTGGTTCCAAGACAGGTAATAGTTCAGAAAACCTCCACATGTCACCGCGGCGTTTTTCGAAGATGTTCCGGTCTATCTCTTTAGATAAACGATCCAAATCATATCTGGCATAGAGTACTTTCCCACAGCAAGAGCTAATTTTTTGTAGCTCGTTATGAGGGAAATCTTTCCCACATTGAGTACATTCTAAGTGATCCAAATAACTAAACATCAAAGAAGTCGCCTCCCACAGGTAAATACTCTAGGTAATCGCAATCACGTTCCATATTACCCTATATAGAATTATTTTGTAGTCTACATCATGTCTTCACGAATCGGGCAACTTAACTTTTTCCACCAGTGGTGCTGTGCTATAATCTGGATGCTTTGGAGGTGCTACTACATGTCCGGATACCAATACATATTATTAGATAAAGACCCCAAACAACATATCGCGACTTTGACTCTAAACCGCCCAGACCGCCGTAACGCTTTAAATGATGTTATGCAAGATGAGATCGGGGATGCAATTGAAGAAGTTGAGTCCGACAATTCAATTAGGGTCATGGTACTAACGGGCTCCGGGAGAGTATTTTGCGCAGGTGGTGACCTGGACCAGCTTCAAGGAGGTAGTCAATCTGCTGGTTGGGTCTCTGAGAATACGGATGACATCAGAAGGGCATTTCAACGCACCCAACGTTTCATGCTGGGTTTGCAGAGAATGGAAAAACCTGTAATAGCTATGTTAAACGGTGCCGCAGTGGGCGCCGGGTTTGATTTGGCTTGCGGCTGCGACATCAGGATCGGAACACCCAGATCTCGATTTATGGTTGCTTATATCCGCATTGGTCTTTTCCCTGGATTTGGAGGAACCTGGCTCTATCCACGAGCATTAGGCAGTATCGGGAAAGCTGCCGAGTTGTTGTTTACGGGAGACTTTTTAGAAGCTGAGGATGCTCATCGTTTGGGATTCCTGAACCATCTCGTATCAGAAGAAGAACTGGAAAATACAACTATGGATATGGCTAAGAAAATTGCGGCTGGACCCCCAATAGCCATTAGGCTCTCAAAGTTGATGCTATATAAAGGTTTAGAATTCGATCTAGAAACCGCCATGAAAATGGCTGCTGCTGCCGAAACCATTACTTTAACCTCGGCTGACCATGGTGAAGGTACCGCTGCATTCAGAGAATCTAGGGCACCGGTATTTGAGGATAGATAATGCGTCCTGTTATCGATGAATTGAGGGTATTTACTGGCAACGCTCACCCTAAACTAGCTCAAGATGTCTGTTCCTATTTGGATATACCTCTTGGGCAAGCAGAAGTGTTCAAATTTGCGAATGACAACACTTTCGTTCGTATCCTAGAAAACGTCCGACAAAGAGACGTATTTATCATTCAGCCAATATGTTACCCAGTCAATGATAACCTCATGGAATTGCTAATAGCTATAGACGCCTGTAAACGTGCCTCAGCAGGGCGGATTACGGCAGTCGTCCCGTATTATGGCTATGGTCGGACGGACAAGAAAGATCAGCCCAGGGTTCCTATTACAGCTAGATTGGTGGCAGATCTCTTGACTGCTGCCGGTGCCGACAGAATGCTGACAGTAGATTTACACGCGGGTCAAATACAAGGCTTTTTCAATATACCAGTAGACGAACTGACTGCATTACCTCTATTGACTGATTACTTCAAGGCCAAAGAAATGACCGATATGGCAGTCGTAGCCGTAGATATAGGTATAAGCAAACGTGCGAGAGACGTTGCAGAAAAACTTGATGCCCCACTAGCCATAATAGAAAAACGTCGGGTTAGTAATGACGACAAATCTGAAACTCTAAATGTGATCGGAGATGTTAGAGGTAAAGTTGCGTTAACATTCGATGATGAAATTCTTACCGGAGGAACTGTCATTAACGCAGCAGATGCTCTAATACAAGAAGGGGTAACAGAGGTTTTCTGTTGTGCCACCCATCCAGTTTTTTCAAAAGAAGCATCTGAACGCTTGTCAAAAAGCAGGTTCCAGGAGGTCGTAGTCACGGATACAGTCCCGCTGAAACAAGAACAAGTTAACGGAAAAATAAAGGTTCTTTCAGTGGCTCCACTTCTGGGAGAAGCCATATACAGGATACATAAAGGTTTATCTGTAGGAGAATTGTTCACTAACTAACCAGTCATGCGATTCATACCCAAGATAGACCAGAAATAAAATAAACCCGATCTGCCGATCCTACACTTTAAATAACGTACCCAGGCTATTTATATAAACCCTGAAAAACTCCGACTCCGCTAGCTATGGAGAGAGAAATGGGTGAATGGTTTCAGAAATCCACCATTGGCAACCTCGTTAACGATGCGTCAGACCGATTTAATACTCGAGAGGCCATCGTCTTCAACAATAAACGTTGGACTTTCAAAGAATTCCAAGAAGATGTCGCAAGATCAGCCAAGGCTTTAATCTCGATTGGAATCAAACGAGGGGAAAAAATAACTCTTTGGATGCCTAATTGCCCTGAATGGTTACATATCTTTTTTGCCGCAGCCCAAATAGGTGCAGTCTTGGTTCCGATAAATACACGACTTCGGACATCCGATCTACAATACGTCTTGAAACAATCCGATACAACTACTCTAATCACGATCGATCAGTCAGGTCCGGTAAATTATTTACATATGGTCACCGAGATCTATCCTGAAGTTTTAAAAACCCCCCCTGAGGACCTGTCTAGCCTATCCTTCCCAGAATTGAAACGAATAATCATATTAGGTCAAGAGCAAACTCTGGGAACTTTAGATTGGCAGGATCTGATTTCACAATCAGACAGCGTGTCTGACTTAGACCTGAGAGAACGGCAAAAATCAGTCAGTCCTGACGACACGGTACTACTCATGTATACATCCGGGACTACGGGATTTCCCAAGGGAGTAATGCATAACCATAATATCCTGCGGGTAACAATAGATTCCATCAACCGAATGGGTATGACTGC
Source organism: uncultured Chloroflexota bacterium (assembly GCA_913052545.1). The sequence continues at coordinate 6,227 of CAJXEF010000060.1, read as the reverse complement.
TAATGATGTGGTATTAATGTACCTACCGCTCTTTCACGCTTTTGGCCTATACGAAGGGGCGTTGATGTTCATTCAAGCTGGTTCTAAAATGATTCTGACCGAAACATTTGAACCAGGGGAAGCTCTGGCTTTAATCGAACAGGAAAGGGCTACGATGCTCCACGGATTTGATACCCACTTCTATGATTTAACCAACCACCCTAACTGTACAAAAACAGACCGCAGTAGTCTAAGAACAGGTTTGTTTGCTTCTGGAATGGCAAGCAGCGTCCCAGTTGCAGAGAAGGCTCAAACCCTACTGTGCCCTACAATCACCGGCTGGGGAATGACTGAATGTGGCGTCGGGGTAAGCATGTCTTTTTTGGATTCTCCATTTGAAGACCGCTGTGCAGGTTCTGGATATCCCCTTCCCGGATACGAATTCAAGGTCATTGAACCAGAAACTAACTTACCCGTACCTCCAAATACACCAGGTGAGCTTTGTGTACGCGGGTATGCGATTATGGAAGGTTATTACAAGAAACCTAAAGAAACCGCTGAAGCAGTTGATCAGGATGGCTGGCTTCACACCGGAGACGTTGCAACTCTCCGGGATGATGGTTATTTAAGATTTTTTGGCCGCTATAAAGACATGCTCAAGGTGGGAGGAGAAAACGTTGACCCGATAGAGGTAGAAGCATTTCTAATCAACCATCCATCTATTAAGCAAGTTCAGATCGTAGGAATTCCAGATCCACGGCTAAGTGAAATCCCCTGCGCTTGCATAATTCTAGAGGAGGGCTGTCAATTAACTCAAATAGACATCGACACGTTTTGCAGAGGGAAACTCGCGAGTTTTAAAATACCTCGTAGCGTATTGATTTTGACAGATTATCCTATGACTTCAAGTGGTAAAGTACAAAAATACCTGCTGAGAGAGCGCGCTCAATCTTCTAAGGGGAGTATTAATGGTCAATAGTATGCGGCTCGGTTATACCATAGATATGTTTATTGACTAGATAAGACTGGCCAACTAAAATTCTCGAAACCAAGGTCCGAATATTTGTTTTTGTAGTAGTTTTTCATTATATACAAACCGTGGAGTTGAATAATTTATGTATGATCTTTTAATTAAAAATGGGCAAGTTGTCGATCCTGATTCGGGTATTAACGCCGTAAACGACGTCGCTATCTCGGATGGAATGATATCGCGAGTTGCCGCTGGAATACCATCTGAAGAAGCAAATCAGGTCATTGATGTCAAAGGGAAAATAGTCACACCAGGGTTAATTGATTTACATACCCACGTTTACTCCGGGGTCAATGGAAACGGAGTCAAAGCAGATATTGGGGGAATATATGCCGGAGTTACCACTATGGTAGACGCAGGCAGTTCCGGCTGTGATACCTATGGAGGTTTCCCAGAACACATTATTCCAAATAACAACACAGAAATTATACCCTTTTTGCACATTTGCCGTACTGGGTTAGCGACCACCCCAGACATCTTCAGCCCGTCAAGTATAGACTTGGATAAAACTATCCAAACAGTAGAAGAAAGCAAAGGCATAATACGTGGCATTAAAGCAAGAATGGTATCCCCTGCGCTCGAAATAATGGGTATGGAAATGCCCCGAATGGCAAAACGTGCTGCCAAAGAAGCTGGTGTTAAACTGATGGTCCATATTGGAGATACAGAAAAAAAATACGACGCCAATGTCATTAGAGAATTACTTCCAATATTGGAAGAAGGAGACATTGTTACACACCTCTTTACGGCCAATCCCGGTGGCATTATTGACACAGATGGGAAACTGGTCCCGGAAGCTAAAGAGGCGAAAGATCGCGGTGTGTGGTTGGACACCGCTCATGGGAGAGCCAATTTTAGCTTTGACATCGGCCAAAAAGTACTAGACCAAGGATTGACTCCTCATTGTATTAGCACAGATTTAACCTTGCCGGGTAGACTGCGTACCGTACACAGCATGACCGAGATGATGACCAGATTTCTGGCAATGGGATTCACCCTGGATCAGGTAGTCGAGCAATGCACAATCAATCCGGCTAAATCTATCGGGGAAGAAGACCGACTGGGCAGCCTATCTCCGGGTAAACAAGCGGACGTATCTATACTCGAACTTAAAGAAGGGAAATGGCTCCTATACGACGTAATAGGAGGAACCCGGCAGACAGACTTGGCTGTTATACCTGTCCTCGCTATTAAGAAAGGGAAGATCTTTGAGTCAGGTTGGGGTCCCAGAACCTGGGGTTGGGAACCCGATCAAGCTTAGAATTATCCGAACCTTAAATAAATTGTCTTGAATTTGCTAAGAAGTATTTCCATTCTTGGATTTCGCACGTTTAGCTGCGATATGTTTGCAATTTAACCACGTCATCTTAACAACTGATCGCATTGACGATTTCCTATGGATACTCTGGGAAATCAATGGGGCCAACTGCCTGTTCCCACCAATCAAAGGCCCAATCCAATTCCGTAACTGATTAAATGTAGGAGATCCCTTGTAGTAATCAGGGTATAATGACCCCATCGGCTCCTGAAGCTTTTCGCCCGGTAGGCGAATCATGATGGTTCCTCCAGCCTCTTGCACGGCAAGAGCACCCGCCAGCATATCCCACATCCTTGGCGCACCTATCACCGCATATTGTAATATTCCACAGGCAGTCATTGCCAATTCATAGGCAATACTTCCGGTAGTACGAAGCTCTCCCGGACTTCCTTTAATATTTTTTGAAAATCTCATACCCTGTGCAAAATAACCGGGCAAACCAATCAACCTGTTAGCTACGGGCTTAGCTGTTTCATATACGGTAACTACCCCATCGTCAGCGTAACAGCCACCTCCCCTATGACAATGAAGGACAAATCCTCCTCGAGGATTAGGCCAAGGAATATAAAGAGCCGCTATTAAAGGCCAGCCCTTATATAGTAAACCGATTGAAGAAGCAAAAATTGGCAACCCATTTAAAAAATTAGTGGTCCCATCTAGTGGGTCCAACACCCAAAGAAAGTCCGGGACAAGCGCATCATCTCCTGAGTCCTTAGAATCTTCTTCTCCCAAAATACCGTGTTCCGGGAATTTATCAGAGATCTCATTGATCAAGTAATCCTGTGTAGTTTTATCGGCGGATGTAACTGGGTCTTTCTGATTCTTATCTTTATATTGGATATTCAAATTAGCAGATAGAGTTCCTGAGAAATATTCCATTAATACTGATCCAGCTCCCCAGGCCAACGAGACTGCAAAGTCCTCCAGTTCTTTACGTAGAACATGATCAACATCAACGGCCATATTTACCTCTTCAGTCATTAGTGATGCCTCAAGTAAAAATCAGTATAGCACGGGCCATAAAAAACCTGCAGGCTTGAGATTATTTCAACTAATTATCAGTTTAGTTATAGGTCTCATTTACAATAGCAAATACCTTGAAAAATGATTAGAATAAACAACGTAAACAATCTGATAACAGAAGATTATAAGGAGACGCCAAAAACTCGATGGATTTAGAAATTAAAGGCAAAGTAGCCATAATCGGCGGAGCTAGCAAAGGACTTGGAAGAGCCTGTGCAGATGTTTTGGCAGAAGAAGGTGCACGGGTTACGATATGTAGCCGTACCAAAGAAGATCTTGACCAAGCCGCGGCTGAAATTCGAGATACATATGGCGCCGATGTTATGGTCTTTGCCGGAGACCTAGACAAACACGAAGTCATCAAGGATTTAATCGATCAAACCGTAAGTCATTATGGGCAATTAGATATCATGGTCAACAACTCGGGGGGACCGCCGCTAGCCCGTTCGTTGGACGCGACTGAAGAGCAGTGGGAAACAGCAGTCCAACGATCTTTATTCTTCTTTGCACGTATGTCTCGCGAAGCGATTCCACATCTTAAACAGCAAGGCACAGGCCGTATCGTAAACATTCTAGCCAGCACTGTTTACCAACCCATACCTAATCTAGCGCTTTCAGGCGCTACCCGCATGGGTGTAGTGGCATTTGCAAAAAGCTTAGCAGACGAAGTCGGTAGAGACGGCATATTAGTAAATAATGTTTGTCCTGGATCGATACTTTCAGAAAGGATGCTTTCAAACGTAACTTCCCGGGCACATGAACTTAACATATCAGTTGAAGAAGCTCTGGAGCAACGCGCTACCGAAACGGCCGTTGGGCGTATCGGTGAACCGCGAGAATTAGCTAATTTAGTAGCATTCTTATCTTCTAGTAAATCAAGTTATGTTACTGGCACCACTATTTTAGTGGACGGTGGGCTCGTAAGATCAGTCTTGTGATTTCCACAAAATATGGTAATGGCATGAAGGATTATAGGTTAATCAAAGAACAAATTCCTCACCTATAAGGCCGAGTCAAAACCCTATTCAAATCTCATTATCGCGATACTGCCAATGGTAACCTTCGTGCCCTTTATTTATTAATTGGTCCATAACCTAATGTTGCACATTAGAATATGGGCTGTAATAGTCAAATGTTACGGAACGCATAAAATTATATGATGGGAAAAAACAACTCGCCTTCAGAACCGACGGATGCCATAGGGTTCGTCAGCAGGGGAAATGCTTACAGCCGCAATGGAGCTTATGAAAGAGCGATCGACTCTTACACTAAAGCAATCCAGTTGCAAGACGATTTCGCTGATGCATACTTTAACCGAGGAGTATCTTACTACGAATTGGGACAATTCCTGCCAGCAATATCTGATTTAACTAGGGCTATCGAGATTAATCCATACGATGATAATTATTACGGCCGTAGATCTCTAGCCTATCTCTTTGCGGACCAACCTGAGTTGGCTCAAGCAGATGAAACCAGGTGCGAAGAGCTGCGTAGTTAGCTTGGTAATTGATTCTCACTTTCAGATTATATGGTAGCCACCAATAATTCTGTCAAAGTCCATGGAATTAGATAACCGTCGCCTTTCACCCAACAGGTTTAAAATAGGGAATACTTATCTGGTTATTAGCTTGAACGAAAGTGACTTCAACCTCCATCCCTATACTAACGTCCCTCGGTTCACAATCGACTATATTAGTGAACATCTTAACACCCTCTTCCAACTCTACCAAAGCCAAGACGTAAGGAACATCTTCAGCAAATCCGGGTGTTCTGTTTTGATAGGTGACTGTATAGGACCACACAGTACCTTTACCGGTAGATTTATACCATTGAATATCATAAGACCAGCAGTTGGCACAAATCCCCCTAGGGTAAAATTGAAACTCTAAGCAATTATCGCATTTCTGTATAACCAACTGGCCCATCCGACATGAATCCCAGTAAGGTTTACTCTCACCTGAAACGGTGGGCAGAGGCTTATTCCATTCAGCCATTTTTTAATCCCTCCCTAATATGACGGTGCCACCGCTATGACGTGAACCCAGAGCCCCACCTGTGCCATGACAGAGCGCTACCTGACAATTTTCCACTTGTCTGGGCGTCCCCGTGAACTGATGCCTTAATTGACGAGTTGCTTCTAATAATAGAAAGATTCCGCGCATACCAGGATGATTTGACGAAAGCCCACCACCGTCCGTATTAATCGGCAGTTCACCGCCAACCTGAAGTCTCCCTCCGGAAACGAACTCTCCACCTTCTCCCTTTTTACAAAAACCGAGGTCTTCCAAAGTCTCTAAAACGGTAATAGTAAACGAATCGTATATCATAGCCATATCTATGTCTTTATGGGTGACACCAGCCATAGCAAACGCCGGCTCGTTACTTTGTTTTGCTGCGATATATATTAGATCCCGTTTACCTGCTCCTTGGTGAGCCAACGCCTCGCCTACTCCTAATACCCAAACAGGCCGTTGGCGGCAGTTCCGCGCTAACTCCGGTGAAGCTACCACCACTGCACCACCTCCGTCACTAATCAAGCAACAGTCAAGCAGATGAAGAGGTGAGGAAATAACCCGAGCGTTAACTACTGAGTCAACAGTAATAGGATCTCTAAACATAGCCTCGGGATTCATTGAAGCGTGGTGCCTAATCGCCACAGCGATTTCAGCCAATTGCTCTGAGGTAGTTCCATACTGATGCATATGACGCTGGGCTATCATGGCATAAAGACCAACTGTTGTGAGACCATAAAGCTCTTCAAAACTATCCGGAGCAGGATCTAGTCTGGGGTGTCCAAACCGAGCAACACCCCCTGTTCCAACAGAAACACCACCAGATCTAGCCAAACTACTATAGGTGATCACGGCACAATTAATC
>CAJXEF010000059.1 GCA_913052545.1 uncultured Chloroflexota bacterium | reverse complement strand
TAATCGTTAATTTCCTGATAAGGGTACGTATGCGTAAGTTCCATCGCATCAATAAACCCGCATAGATATGGGGCTCCCGCAGCAGCAGCAGCGATTTCTTGCCTCATAGCAGCTGTGGTTATCGATAATCCGCCACCCTGACTATTGCCGTACACTCCTATTCTACGAGAATCTACCTCAATCCTACTTAACAAGAAATCTACAGCTCGCCAAGTATCTACATAAAACCCTCTGTAGGAATAGGTATTGCGATCAACTATATTGTGTGTCAGTAATCCCGGGTAACCAGGGTTAAATTGCCTGTTGCTTCGAAGTTTCCCTCTTGGAGCAACACTGAAAGCCGCATATCCTTTCCTGGCCCAAGTTTTGGGAATAGGAGGTTCCATCTGATACCCAGGGACTTCTAGTATGGCCGGCACCTTGGTTTGTAAGTTCCTAGGAACGCAGTACCAACCGGCTATGCTTACCTGATCAATACTATTGTAAAAAACCTCATAGACTTCAAGATCTTCAGATGACCTTAGTTCATCTAACTTGACTTCAGCCTCCAGAGGCACAGCCGACGCCTGTAGCAGAACATCATTCCAATATTCGTCAAAATCCGTTGGTTTGCGAACTCTACTCAAGAACTTGTCTGGTGATGACCTTGCAGGCATGCTATCCCCCAGGATAAAAATTTGATACAGATTCTACCAATCCCACCCTGATTAATACTATCCCGATCTTTACTTATTAGTTATTCGTACGGTTGAAGTTGGATTTCTTTCAACGCGGGGATGACTTCTTTTCCCAGCAATTCTATAGAACGCATAGCAACATCATGAGGCATGGGTCCTTCGTTGCCGTATATAAGTAAATACCCTGGATTCAAATTCTCTACCACGTAATTCAGCTTTTCTATTACTGTATCAGGAGTCCCCACTATGACGACTTTCGCTTCTTGTTGTTGTTCATACGACTGGGCTTGACCTGCATTACCGGCAAAAACTCCGGTTGGCCTAGACCGTTTGATTTCCAATGCTTTCCGCGATTGGTAACCGGGCGGATCAACGTGCTCCCGCGGACCCCGCTGGCGATGTCCTTCGGTCCATACAAAATGTCTGCCCATCTCCTGAGCTTTGTCCTCTGTGTCAGCCACTAAGACTTTAAGCAAATACCCGAAATGCTCTGGCCCAGGTTCGAATCCTGTTTCGCGAGCAGTATCTATATAAATTTGTTTTAACCATTGAGTAGTCTCCATAACAGCCCCTAAGTTCATGTATGGATGACCATGTTGGGCTGCCCATACCACACTCTCTGGACTACCGGTACCGGGGAACCAGATGTCTGGACGCGGCTTTTGCATTGGCAAAACCCAAGGATTCACCACTCTATGATGATAATACTTACCTTCATATCGGAACGGGCCAGGTTCAGTCCAGCATTTCACGATTAGATCATGAGCCTCTTCAAATCTTTCTCTATTTTCGGTGGGATCTATCCCTCCCTGGAGACTCTCTACTGCGCCACCTCTAACGAATCCAGATATAACCCTGCCGCCTGAATAGCAATCCAACATCGCTATTTCTTCGGCCATTCTTATTGGGTCATTAATAGCTATAACATTACCAAGTATCGCAATTTTGGCTCTTTTAGTAACTTTTGCAATCACAGCTGCATCTAGATTAACGGCTGGTTTACCACACCAATATGCAGAGTGATGTTCATTAGTCATGATTCCATCAAACCCAACTTCATCCGCTAGCCCATATTGATCGTGATATTGACTATATAAAATGTGAGCTTTATCGGGGTCAAAATGGGAGTTTGGGAAACCTAATCTGCCCGACTCGAATTGCTCCAGCTCACCATCGGTAACGTAACCTTGAGCCTGTTCCGAAAACCAATAGACTTCGACTTGATCTTTAGGTCTAGCTAGCTGATCAGCCATTCTGACCTCCTAGAACTATTTGGTCCCTCTATACTATATTTGTCTAGATGATATAGCAAATTTACAGGAGTAATAATGCGGTTTAAGACGGCCGCAATTAATCTACGGAAGGCCGGCAATCCTGTTATAATTTCGTAAAAGAAGCTGCCGCGTTAATTTCATAGAGGTTCAACGTGACCAAGATAACCAACCTCACTAGAGCCTTAGTATTAGCAGTAATTTTGCTCATGCTCATTGCCTGTCAAGGTAAAGGACCCGACCTTAGGGGGCTGGCAGCCGAAAAGCTCGCGGAGGTTGCCGAGAAGATGGCTGAGGTAACTCCGGGACCATTACCGGATAGAAATAACACCGTCATGCCTCATGTGTTTGTAGGTAGCGTCGAGATAAATGGATCAACAGCAGCCGATGGAGTAAAAGTAACCGTTTGGGTACCCAAATATGACGCTCCAATAGGGAATGGAATAGTCGCGAATGGCAAGTACAATCTAATGGCACACGCTCACGGAACTGGATCATTTGATGGTACAACCCTAATCTTTAAAATAAACGGTGAACTAAGCGGAGACACCACCAATTGGGAATCCGGACAGGCTAGCGTAATAGATTTATCTATTGATTGAATCGTCACACTTTACTCAAGCCTAAACAAGATATAAGAGAATAGGTTTATTACACGCTCTAATCCAAGAATTAATTATCTCAACCATTACGCTAGATGAAGAATCCAATGGTTGACTTGCAACGGAGATAAGAATTGGGAAACGGTCGTGCTAACAATCTTAAGCCATCGCATATTAGATTGCCCTTCCATTACAGCTGGATAATTATATTCATATTGGCCATTGTTCAGATTTTCGGTAGTTCAATCAGCATGGCCGCAGGGATAATGGTCCCGCCCCTCAATGACCCCGAGGGTGACTTTCGCTGGGGAGTAGGTACCATTGGTATAGTCCTATCCTCTTATTATCTCTTCGGAGCTATATACTCACCAATAGCAGGTTGGCTGGGAGACAGATACGGTACTCGTATTATGTTGATAGCAGCAGCTCTAATGTATTTATTAAGTATGAATCTCTTAGGCCAGGTCAAAGAGGTATGGCAATTCTTTATCTTTTTCGGCATGCTCCTATCGCTAACCCAATCACTAGCAATGGTGCCACTTATGGCTGCTGTGGGCGGTTGGTTCCGCAGACGTCTAGGACTTGGAGTAGGAATTTTATGGGCTGCAGGTGGAATTGGAACAGCAATAATGGCTCCCTCTATCGGGTATTTCATTGACCGGGTTGGCTGGCAATCAACTTTTATGGGAATAGGAATCATAGGTTTTTTATCTATGATAATTTTGCTACCGCTAATGCGAAATAAACCCGCTGATATAGGCATACTCCCGTACGGATCCTCTCAAACCGATTCAGCCCCCATTGTTCTGGATAAACCTTTAGAAAGGATGCGACAGAAGGCTTTCGTTCGTCACACCAGAAGGACCAGACCGTTCTGGAATTTGCCGGTTATTCATGCATTAGGTTGCGCAGGGCACGGTGTGGTACTGATCTACATAATTCCATTGGCGTTTCACCGTGGTGTTTTTTCTTCCTTGACCTCAGCAGGTTTAATTCTGACCATAATTTCTTTGGTAAGTGTAATAAGTAGATTTATCACGCCTATCCTTGCAGAAGAGTACGGGACAAGAAAGATGATGGCAGCAAGCCTTAGCATTCAGGGAGCCACAATCTTCATGCTGTTCTTTGCCCAAGACCCTTGGGTTTTCTATTTATTCGCAACTCTATTTGGGCTGGGATTTGGCGGAGAATGGACTGGTTATCTGGTAATCAATCGGCAGTACTATGGAGAAGGTCCCATGGGAACCATATATGGGTTGCAGCAAACAGGTGCCTTAATCGGCCATGCTGTAGCAACCTCGTGGGCAGGGCTAATAATCTATACTACGGGTTCTTTCACAACGGTGTTAATATTGGCAATAGCCTTCAATATTGGAGGACTAATATTTATAGCTATGTTAAATGATACATCAAAAGTAATAATACCGGACTGGGAGGAAACATTACCTCCCCAGGCACAGATTTCAAAACTCCAATCCACATAGATAAGTGTTAGTGTATTTAGGCACCTGGTTAAATTAGCTACAATATTCAGAAATTTATGAGGACTTTATAAAGGAAATGGCAGAACTAATCACAACCAATTCAGGGTTGCAATATAACGATATTCAGATTGGGTCGGGAGAATCGGCAAGCTCGGGCAAAACCGCCTCAGTTCATTACACAGGTTGGCTATTAGATGGAACTAAATTCGACAGTTCCGTAGATAGAGGTCAGCCTCTTGAATTTACAATAGGTAAGGGAATGGTCATAGCCGGTTGGGACGAGGGAGTGGCCTCGATGAACGTTGGTGGGAAGAGGGAACTCATCATACCACCAGACCTAGCTTATGGAAGCAGAGGAGCAGGGGGAGTCATACCTCCTGACGCTACCCTCCGTTTTGAGGTCGAATTACTAGGCCTCAGCTAAACGTGAGTTGATCTCTCTTAAATTAGTCGCCTCAGGAGCAACCCGAATACGCGCCAAACCGTGCAGATCGCACTATTGGAATTAGAGCCAGACATGCTTCTTTTGAGATTGTTACCGGATATGGGTACCCTATCTGTCATCTAATTCGTAAGGGTTTGGCCCAAAAGACTCCAATAAGGCAAAGCTACACAGAACAAGGTAGCTATCGAAACTACTGTCATGATGATGCCGAGCCTGAAGACCTCAGGAGATCGAATTTCCGCTCTGATATATATAAAAACGCTGGCTGTACCACCAGCCGGATAGAATACTACCGAATCCCCAACAATAACTACCGCCAACCCGCATATGATCGGATTTAACCCCATAGCTCCACCAGTAGACATAGCTATTGGAATTACAAGAGCCAAATAAGCTGCTATGTTAGGCATAAGTAATCGTGCGATAGCAGCAGAAACAGCCATAACTAACAGAACCAAAAAAGGTGATTCACCTAAGCCCGTGACACCGCCAACCAATAATTCAGCGAACCACCCTGCAGCACCGCTAGTTACTAAAGCATTAGCCAGAGACAAAGAAGTTGCTATAACAAAGAAATTAGTCCACCCTAAGTTTTGTTCAAAGTCCCTCCAATCCAACAGGCCAATCTTCGGCATCAAAATTACTATCATGGCTATAAGTGCCGGAACGGCAGGCGGCAAGCCATGAGCAAAATCCGTAAACCAGAGTAATGCAGTAACCATTACAATAATACCGATCCGAATCTCCTGTTTGGAGACGGGATTATTAATCAGATCAGGGCCTTGCACTCCATTGGTTTGTTTAAAACCGCTGCTATAAAGAATGAAGACGAGAAGACCCCCAACCATTAACATCACATAAAAAGGCAAAGCCATTAACATGAACCATCCGGTCCAAGAAAAATCATCTAGATTTCCATATTCAACAACCAATGCAGCAGCTACAACTGGAGTGATACCGCCCGCGAGCAAGGCAGTAGAACCCAATCTATTTAAAGATGCCATAGCTATCATTATGGCCTTGTATAATCTTGCAGATTTTTTTACTTGCCAATTATCCAGAACTTGTTCATATACATGGACTAAAATTGCGCCTCTTGTGCTGGCAGAGGGTAACGCAAAAGTCAGGACAGCGAACGACACAAGCATCTGGAAATAAAGTTTCCGAGGGCTGCCTCCCGACAGTCGAATAAGTGATATTGCCATCCGTTCGGCAAGGCCTGATTTATGGACAGCTAACCCTAACGTGAGGATCCCTAAGAGAAAATAGCAAACAGGCTGGGAGAAACCATGTAAAGCCTCACCGATATCTCCAACACCCTGGAATAATACCAACAAGACCATGCTGATGAGTCCCGTTACAGCTATATGCAAGCTTTCCGTTGACCACAGTACTACGGCTAACACCATAATAGCTAAAGCCCGTTGACCCTGTGCGGTAAGCCCATCCGGCGTCGGCATCAGCATAATTACCGCAAAAATACTAATAGGTAAGCCTATGCCAATTAACATCCGGATTGATGGAAATACGGTTCCTTTGTTATGACTAATAGACTTCAAACTATCCCTCTTAAGTAAACATCCACTTCAATATAGGCGGGATTGACAGGTAGTATTCCGGATTATTATAAGTGACGGAATTATCGTAAGTAATATTATTCACGGATTACATATGGACAAAATTATACCGGAATTCTTGGGTACGATGGCATAATCAAGGCTATACTCTGGAACAGCGTTATATGACTTGTAGAACGCTTATCTTAAACAAACAGGGGAAAACAAGTTGAATATTAAATATAACCACCTCCATTTCCGTAGCTCTGATCCCGATGAGGCAGCAAAATGGTATTGCGATAACTTTGGAGCCAAAATCACTTCTGAACGGCCATTGTCGACTACTAAATCAATTCAACTCGAGTTGAACGGAGATCATCTCATGACTATATCCGGAAGGGCAGAAGGAGAGAATCCTGTCCCAGGATCGACTGATCCCCGATATGGATTGGATCACTTTGGATTTGAGACTGATGACCTCGAGGGGTTATCCGCTCATCTAAAAAACAACGGCGTAACATTTAATTGCGAACCCTGGACTATGCCATCCGGGTCAATGGTAGCGTTCGTAGTGGCGCCTGATGAAGTATCCGTCGAACTAATACAAAGACCCGAAGGATACCAACCATAGAACGGAATGCCGGGAAGGTGAGACACAATATTTTGGTTTGAATTAAGCCTTTGGGAAAAGGCTGAGAGTTCTTATACAGCTCTCTAGTCATTTGAGTACATTAGGCTTTTTCTGCCACCATTAAACCGGGCCAACTATCCCTGGGGAACCGTTCAATATTCTTGAACCCAGCCACGGTTAACCAGGAACGCATCTCTGATTCAGTTCTGGGACCACCGTTATCAAATACATTTAGGAAAACCAAGCTATTAACCACCACATCTCTTGGAGCAACTCTGATTCGCAATTTGCTCTACCGATTTACCACCTTCACCTATAACTGTAAACAAACCCAATCGAATGCCCGCTAACAATGCTTGAGCTGGGTAAACTGCGCGCTGGAGTTGTCTAATGGTATTTGGTTTGATTTCCGAACTCACCATAATTTAACACCTTGTATAAGGCAATATAAATGTCTCAAATGATTTCATGAGCGTGACTAAAAAATCATTTCTTCTGAAGGGTCTAGGCCTAAAGCGACTATCCCTATAAATTCATACGCTTTATTAACGGCGAAAGGTTGCATTAAAGGCCCTGCCCTGACATCTCTATACAACCGCGATAAAACATTGCTCTCCAAATACCCAGCTCCACCGGATAAAGTCATACATCTGTCTACCACTTCAACAGCCTTCCGGTTAACGACGAGTTTGGTACTCTGAGTATCCTTTAATTGTATTAACGCTTGCTCATTTGATGGTGGCCTGACACTAAACTCATGATAAAACTCATCCACATTTCGCCCGCTACAATCTAGCATAGCTATACAAGTAGCTAGATCTACTTCATTTTCAGCAATTCTGAACTGACTCATTGGATGTCTCGTATGACCTCTGCTTTTTATCGAATTCACAATTGTTTGGTGTGCGAGTTCTGCAATTCCCAAAAATACTGCTGCCAAACCTAAATTTCCTCCGCTCGCAACGGAAAGCATTGGTGAATTGAACTTCCCAAATTCGCCTATATCATCTAACTCTTCATCTTTTACGAAATAATCAGTGAAAACCACATCATGACTTCCTGACCCTCTCATACCCATCCCATTCCAGTTACCCTTGATATCCAATCCATCACGATCCGTAGGAACAATCGCTGCACCCAACCTAACTTCTCCCGTACCGCTGGTATATTTACACCTCACTGCTAAAGCTCCCGCAGCAGGACTCCCTGTAGCGAAGATCTTCCTACCGTTGAGCAACCACCCTCCTTCAACTTTTTTAGCCTCAGTGCTGGATGTCCGAATATCAGCCCCAGGTTCCGCATTAGCAACGGCTATAATTAAATCTCCTGCGGTTATTCTTCTGAGCAACTCAGCCGAACGATTTTCACGTGTTTTATTACCATTCGTCTTACTATTTCTCCAAGCTCTTGTAAGAGCTAATGTTCTGTTCATGTGCATGTTAAAAGCCAAGGCTGTAGATCCGTCGCCTCTACCCAATCTATTCATACAAACCATCCAATCATGCATGGACGACATGCCATATCCACCTAACTCTACAGGAGCTGCAATACCCGCTAGTCCGCTGGATTTGATAGCTTCGAAGTTCTCAAAAGCGACTGTTCTATCCTGATCATGTAGATCCGCTCTACCCATAAAATCTTCAGCATGAATTTCAGCCAGAGAAACCATCTTTTTACCTGGTTCGGTCATCGCCTGCAGTTCAAACGGCACTGAGCCCCCCTACGGTAATTCTTTTAGTTATTGAATGCCAGATTGCTTATATTTCTAAAGATTATACTGAACTTCTTGCCTTGGATAGCCTATGTGCAAGTAATACAACTGCAAAATAGTGATCGGTTCTAGAACCGATCACTATTTTGCAGTTGCAAGTACTACCGCTAATTACGATAATTACAGGTAAATAAATGCACTTCGACCAAGTAACAAAGGAATGAAAATGAATTACTTCCCTTTAAGCCAGCAACAACAAGATTGGCAACAACTTGCGGCGGATATCGCCAGCAGAGAATTAGGGCCAAGGGCACAAGAAACGGACAGAACTGGTACATATCCCAAAGATTCGCTGGACGCTCTAAGAAGGGAGGGACTCTGGGGATTGCGGGTATCTAAGGAACACGGAGGGCTTGGAGCCGACATGCTAACTACGTGCCTGATCGTGGAAGAACTCTCTAAGAAATGTCCGTCAACGGCTATGTGCTACAAAATGCATTTGGAAGCAGCGGAAATTATCTGCCGGATCCCCACTACGTATCAGATCGAACATTTCGTAGAACCCATGGCCAAAGGAGAAGTGTTCTCTACCATCGCCGGAGGTGAATCTCAAGGTGAAGGTGATAACTGGAATTCAGCTCAAACCGCCTCACACGTTGATAAAGTTCCAGGCGGATACCAAATTAATAACGTCCGAAAGTCATATGTAACATCAGCAGGAGAAGCTACCCATTATCAATTCGCATGCCGCGTAGGAGCCGAGACACCTCAGAGCGACAGGAGTGCTTTATTTGTAGAAGGAGATAAAATTGAATGGGAGGTTGTCGAGCCCTGGAATGGGTTGGGTATGCGAGGAAACAACAGTTCTCCAATGAGATTTAACGGGTTTGTACCTGAAGAGAACCTGTTAGCATCAGAACATACTCTCCAAAGAGATACTGGATCATTCAACCGTCCGGTATTGACTCTAACGTACGCAGCCGCTTATTTGGGGATTGCATCTGGAGCCTATGAGTTAGCCTGTAATGAGTTAGCTCGCCGATTTCCCAGCGGAGATAGACGTATAGACAGAGCTGTTAATCAGAGGAGAATCGCGGAAATCGGAACACAGGTCGAGGCAGCTAGAGCACTGTTACACTCAGCTTGTTCTTTATTTGATCAGAACCGCACTACATCTCAGTTGGCGTATTCTCAGGCAAAAGTTGCATGTTCCGAAGCTGGCACTAGGGTTACACAAGACTGCATGACTATGTTTGGCGGGACCGCTTTTGCTAGCAGATTGCCATTCGAACGATATTTTCGGGATGCTAGAGCAGGCCTAGTAATGGGCATGGCCAATGATATGGCATATGACGGTATGATACCCATCATGTTCCCTAGCTCCTAAAATCATGCAATCACAACCATTCTGCTCGGTGATCCCATGCATGGGGGGTTGGCATATTATCCCATCGGATTAGCCGTTGGAAATCCTAAAGTAAATTGTCCGACGTTTTCGTATGTACGATCACTGACCATATTATGTTGTGCGGCTGCGTTAATATCACGAAGACATTTTTGCAATACATGAGAACTATACATGGCAGTTCCTCCCCCGAATCGAAAGGCCTGTGAAGTAATATCTACCGCTTCCTCGGTACTAAAAGTTGCTGAAGCTCTCATTCTTGCCTGCAATGGAAGCGGGGGAGTTATACCCCTGCAGGCGAAGTCCCAAGCTTCTTCGATGGTTTCTAAAACTAATGCACGGGCTGCTCTCAACCTAAGTTCCGACTCTCCGAGAAATCGTTGGAAAGACCCTCTCTCGGCAATCAAAGACATAGTCCCACGATAACCACGTTTTTTAGTTTGAGCTAGTTCTGTTACGGCATCCAAAGCACGGCGGCCTACCCCCAAGGCAAAACCACAATGCCCTGTGGTTTGCATTCCCGGACGGCCCAGCAAAAAGTTAGCTCCGCCTCGTCTAGGTTTGGGTTCAGCCCCAGGCCACGTAAATTTATCCGGTACAAATACATCCGATAATGAGTAATCACAACTACCTGTACCTTTGAGACCTACTACCTGCCAGTTATCATGAATATGGACTTGAGAGGTTGGCACCACTAATCTGATCTGCCGTGAAGTACCATCACATGGATTCTGAACGACAGCTCCTCCAGCAACCCATTCAGAGTGGCGTATCCCACTAGCGAATGACCAACGCCCACTAACGTTATACCCACCCTCAACCACTATAGCTTCTCCGCTTGGAGCGGCTACACCTGCTGCTTTTGGAGGCTTACCATCTAGAAATATATTATCTATAGCTTCATCAGAAGCAAAGGCACCAATATTAGACAATGTACCTGCACCGATCATGAGACACCAACCCGCCGCGGGATCTATACGGCTAGCAGCCTCGATTACATCCAATTGTGTCATAGCATCTGCTTCTGCCCCACCTAATATCCTGGGAGTCTTAAAAGAGAATAGTCCCGTTGCGTATATGGCATCCACCGTCGCAGCCGGTAAAGTGCCTAATGACTCGGCCTCATCCGCACTGGATTCCAAGACATTTCTTAGACTTTCAACAGCTTCAAGTAAAGCCTGACGCTTCTTTAGGGCTTGCTCCGGAAATATAATTTGCATTTAAGCACTCCTAACCAATGGGGAGAAGAGAAACAAGTGGACCACCATCCCACAATATTCTGATACACTGAACGAATCCAATTTATCTACACCTCTTATTAGCGGAACTACCAAAGAATATCAGGTTTACCTTAGTGTTATCCAGTATCGGACTGAGTTTACTTGACATAACGTCACATTTCTACTTTTACGTTAACTCTCAGGAGGCTCATATGCCTGTTACAAGGATCGATATAAAATCTCGAGGACCTTTTGCCGGAGGAAAACCATTTGGTGACGTCGGTTCTTATGAGCAAATTGATGGAATAGTACATTACG
>CAJXEF010000058.1 GCA_913052545.1 uncultured Chloroflexota bacterium | reverse complement strand
GTCAGAAACCTGGGTACGTCCCTAGCTTTCAGGATTATTAGTTGATAATGTTGAAGTTATAGGGTCCTTGGTTTGGGTTGACTAAACTTAGACCGCTCTGATTTCGAGTATCAAGGGCTGATGGAAGATAGCCAAGTATCAATAATCAATTGATCTCTAGGGAAAGCTAAAGTCGGTAGGTTATCAGGAGAATAGAAACCTAACTCTAACGCTTCTGGCCCTGCCTCTAGGTCGCCTCCTATTTCTGTCGCCGTATATGCTGCAACTAGTACGGGATTATCCGCTTCAGAGAATAAGCCTAATAATTTATCCGTTTTGACTTGCAATCCGGTTTCTTCGAAAACCTCACGAGTTGCAGCATTTTCTACTATTTCACCCCTATCCACATAGCCTCCGGGTAAACTCCAGAGTCCGTATCCCACCTGAACCGCTCGTTTTATAATTAATATGAGACCGTTACGTTCTATTAATGCAGTTGCCACTATCTTAGGATCGTAATATGTAACTCTTTCACATTCTGGACATACGGGATGATCCTTCCCTTCAATGCTCCGAATTTCTAGTACAACTCCGCAACCCGAGCAGTATTTATCAACCATACGATTTCTCCAAATTGGGCACAGCTTATTAATGTCAAGAAGCGCTTTATCTTAGATGTCAACGACGTTAATAGAGTTTAGGTATGATTGGAACCAGAGTGTTTTCGGATTTTGTTTGATAAATAATTAATACTCTAACATAGGTATTTAATTTCCTAAAAGTCGTTCCACATCAGCTTTCATAGGCATAGAATCTTGTGCCCCTGTTTTTGTGACAGCTAACGCACCGGCGGCTGATGCAATTTCTACGGATGATTTCAAATCTAGACCTGTTCCTAAACTCACCGCTAGGGCACCGTTAAAAGCGTCACCTGCTCCTACTGAATCGATTGCAGCTACATTGAAGGGGGCCACAAAGCCGGCATCTCCTTCAGTTGCAAAATATGACCCTTCTGCTCCAAGCTTTATCACGACTGCACCCGGACCCATTAGGAGCAACTTATTTGACGCTTTTACTACATCCGAGTGATTGGTGATCGGAAACCCTACTATGGCTTGGGCCTCAGTCTCATTTGGAGTGATTATCGAGCTGTTGAGTAACAATTCTTGGGGGATTAATCTGACAGGGCCGGGGTCAAGTATTACTGTTTTATCCTGGGTTCTAGCATTTCTGGCTGCCTCTAATGACAATGTCGGATTCACTTCCAACTGTAGCATCAATATCGATGTTTGAGGGAGATTATTCGAGACTTCGTTCACTTGGCTATGGTCGCAGGCATTATTAGCTCCAAGTATTTGAATAATACGGTTTTGGGAGGAAGCATCTATGTCAATTATTGCTAAACCTGAACTTGTGTCGGGTTCAATTGTGATTCCTTTTATATCAACTCCTGAAGAAATTAATAAAGCCAAGAGTTGGGCTCCAAAATCGTCGTCTCCTACTTTCCCTATCAGTTGCACAGCCGCCCCCATCCGTGCAGCTGCAACTGCCTGGTTAGCCCCCTTTCCTCCTGCATATCGCAGAAACTTAGTTCCTACGACAGTCTCTCCGGTTTCAGGAAATTTTTCCGTTAAAGTAACCAAATCCATATTGATACCGCCGAACACGATTACCCGAGGTTTGGAAACGGTTGTCATGGTCTGCCCCTCGCGCATGGTATCACCTACGGCCGAAGTTAAGATTGAATTGTCCCATGCTATAATGCCGGAGGTCTGGTTGCAATGATTTTTTAATCCGGGGACATTATATGACAGCAGTTTTAGAAGGGATAAAAGTTTTGGATTTTACGAGGACTTTAGCTGGACCATTTTGTACCATGATGATGGGTGATATGGGAGCGGATGTAATTAAAATTGAAGAACCTACTAATGGAGACGAAACGCGTTCGTGGACGCCATTTTGGAATGGAGAGAGCACCCAATTTCTGTCTTTTAACCGAAATAAAAGAAGTTTAAGTTTGAATCTAAAAGATGCTGATGCTATTCAGATTGCTTTAACCTTGGCAGCCGATGCTGATGTTGTTGTAGAAAGTTTTAGGGCAGGAGCATTAGATAGAATGGGACTCGGTTATCAGGATGTAAAAAATGTAAATCCCGACATAGTATATTGCTCAGTTTCTGGGTATGGTCGAACTGGTCCCATGACCGAAAAACCCGGATACGACCTGATCATCCAGGCCTACAGTGGCCTTATGTATTTAACTGGAGAACCTGATGGATCTCCTCTCAGGGTCGGATTTTCGCTAGTAGATCTGTTTACAGGGATGATGGCGTATGGTTCGGTTTTGACTGCTCTTTATCACAGAGATAAAACTGGCGAGGGACAATGGATCGAGGCGGCACTGTTGGATGGGCAAGTGGCAGCTATGAGTTACCATGGGACAGGGTTTCTTGGGACTGGAGTTGAGCCTCAACGCATGGGGTCCGGTCATCCAAGCTTGGTTCCATACCAAAGTTTCGCTGCTGCAGATGGTTATTTTATACTAGGTTGCGCAAATCAAGGATTATGGGAGAGGATGTGCACTGTTATCGGACATCCAGAGCTATTGGAAGATTCTAGGTTTGTCGACAATACTACTAGGGTCACTCACCGCGCCGAATGCGTAGAACTACTCAGTAATATATTTAAATTAGAAAATGTTTCCTTTTGGGTCAGTAAGATAGAGCAAGGAGGAGTCCCATGTGGCCCAATTAATAAAGTCTCGGATGTGGTCACTGACGAGCAGGTGCTTGCAAGGAATATGGTGGTAGATATACCTCATCCAAATGTTCCGGATTTAAAGGTTCCTAATTCTCCTCTTAAGTTAACTGAGACTCCTCCTAGCGTCAGGTTAGCTCCGCCGTTATTGGGAGAACATAATGATGATATTTTAGGTGAGATGGGATATAGCATGGAGGAGATTACTAGTCTGCGCGAAAAGGGTGTGATTGGTGGTTAAAAAAAACATAAAACTAGTTCATACATCAGATACTCATTTGGGTGGGGATTGGCACAGTCAGTTATCCAGAGATGCTTTTAAAACTATAATAAAGAGCGTCAATCAAGTAGATGCTGATGTTTTGCTTATTGTTGGGGACGTCTTTGATCACGCACGCATAGATGATGAATTACTGGAATTTTTCTTAGATGAGATATCTAGCATCAATCAACCCGTCGTGGTTCTTCCGGGAAACCACGATATTTACGATGACAATTCTTTATATCTGAGGACCCCGTTCTTAGATCCACCAGTTAATTTGAATATTTTAAAATCCTTTGAGGGTGAAGTTGTTTCGTTCCCTGAATTGGGATTGGACGTTTGGGGACGAGCCATGAAGGTACACACCCCCGAATTCAAGCCTCTAGAAGGAATGGTACGTTCTCAAACTGACAATTGGCTAATAGCTTTAGCACACGGCCATTTCCATTTCGATGATGATAAAGATATCCGGTCGGCGCCAATTTACCCTGATGAAGTGGAACATGCCGTATGCGATTATCTTGCGTTAGGGCATTGGGATAGACATGTTGATGTATCACAGGGTAATGTCCGAGCGGTTTATAGCGGAGCCCCTCTGGGGGCTGTTCAGACAAATGATACGGTCGCTTTCACATTAGTAGATCTAAATCCCTTAGAAGGAGTGCAAACTAGGCAAGTGACGACACCGATGTTGTCGTTTTAGCTGACCAACATGGAGGACAGGAAATGGAGTTTTTAAGTCGTGACAATAAGATCTATGTTCTTGATCCAAACGGATCTCCTGCGATAACTATCAACTCTGGGGATGAATTAATTGTTGAAACCTGGGATGCATTCGAAGGGATCAGAGATCCTGAAGTTTTGGAAGAGAAATCTCTGAAAGGTCCTGCAACGGGTCCTATATGGGTTAACGGAGCTGAGCCCGGAGACGCCTTAAAAATAGAATTTATTAGCATTACCCCAAAAGACGGAGCCGCTCATATGGTTATGCCCGGCAGAGGGTTTTTGGAAGAGGAATTTAAAGATGCCTATCCTACGGTAATGACTTTAGAAGATGGTTACGTGGTTCTTCCTAGTTCTATCAAACTTCCGGTAGAACCGTCTATGGGAGTGGTAGCGACTACGCCAACCTACCCTCAGAATACTGCCAGCGATAGTGGACCATACGGTGGCGATATTGACATGAAGGAGTTGATAGCGGGTAGTACGATATATCTGCCCATATTCGTCTCAGGGGGTTTGTTAGCTCTAGGTGACTGCCATGCAGTGGTTGGGGATGGAGCAGTTGCTGGCACCGGTGCTGAATGTTCTTCAGAAACGCATATTCGGGTGACCGTGGAGAAGGATTTGTCCATAAAATCTCCTCGAGCATTGACCCCTGATTACTTTGTGGTTTTATCTTATGGGGAAGATCTCGGTCCTGCTATGAAGCAAGCAGTTCGGGAAATGGTTAATTTTTTAGTCGTCGAAAAGGGCTTGAGTGCATATGATGCTTACACTTTATGCAGCCTCGCGGGAGATGTAAGAGTCTCTAGGACATTTCGACCAATTAGTCCGGTAAAGATGATGTTATCAAGGCAAGCATTAAATCAACTGTAGCTGATTTACATCACTGAATATCCTCCGTCTACCGTCAGTACCGCACCAGTTATATAGTCTGAGGCCTTACTGGATAAAAATATTGCTGCTCCCTGTAGCTCGTCTGGATCTCCCCAGCGACCTACGGGGATGCGCTTGCTGATCAATTCGTATCGGTCTGGTTGAGTAGTAGGGATAGCTTTAGTTAATTCTGTCATAAACCAACCTGGTAATATTGTATTAGATTGGATGTTATCTTTTGCCCACGCTACAGCTAAGCTTTTGGATAGTTGAACTAGTCCCCCTTTACTAGAGGAATATGGAGCTCCGCTACCGCCACCTCCGAATAACGAAAACATCGATCCTATGTTAATAATCTTCCCTCCCCCTTCCTTCTTCATGTGAGGATAAACCTCTTTTGAAGAGAGAAAAGCCGAGCGTAGGTTCACGTCGATTACAAGGTCCCATTCTTCGATAGATAGATCCTGGGGTTCTTTACGAACCGTTGTGCCAGCATTATTAATTAGTACATCTATCTTGCCAAAGATATCTATCGATTTTGATACCATATCCCGAATCTGGGATTCTTGGGTCACATCTACCGTGATACCTTCTGCATGTATGCTATGGACCTTTAAAGCAGATACGGCTTCAGCTGTCTTCTCTTGGTCTCTAGCAGCAATGATTATGTCAGATCCTGCTTGTGCTAACC
Organism: uncultured Chloroflexota bacterium; assembly: GCA_913052545.1. The sequence goes on along the minus strand of CAJXEF010000058.1, from coordinate 6,040 downwards.
CTTCTGCCATTGCCAGCCCTAGCCCTCCGTTACCGCCAGTTATAAGAGCTACCTTCCCTTTTAGGTTGAATAGATTATTCATTTTTACTCCTCGAGTGATTATGGATACTCTATCATAACGCCCCTTTACTACATGATAAATTTACGTTTAGTGGAGTCTAATATTGCTTGACACTAAAAAATCATTGTGATACCTTCCGCAGGTTTTTAATCCAGCCTTGTGGATATAGGAAAGAGGTATTTAATGGTATCGATAATTTTAGCTCTGGTTGCTGGCGGAGTCGCTCTCGTTTTTGCTGCGATCATGGCGATGAGAGTCATTTCTGCTGATGCTGGCAACGAAACTATGCGTCAAATTGGAGATGCGATTAGAGAAGGATCGTCAGCCTTCCTCAAACGCGAGTATTTAGCACTAGTACCGTTCGTAGTCATTGTAACTGTTGTGCTCTGGGTTTTGATTGATTGGCTTACGTTAGGTAATGCAGTTCCGAAAACAGCCATTTCGTATCTTGCTGGAACAGTTTGTTCAGCCGTTGCAGGTCTGGTTGGCATGAATGTAGCGGTAAGGGCTAATGTTCGTACGGCGGCAGCGGCTATGAATGGGCTTAATCCAGCCTTAAGAATAGCCTTCTCCAGCGGAACTGTAATGGGTCTAACAGTGGTCGGTATTGGGCTGCTAGGGGTCACTGTCTTGTACGTCGTATGGCAAGATATTGGGCTAGTCACTGGCTTTGGATTCGGGGCTAGTTCCATAGCGTTGTTCGCCAGGGTTGGTGGAGGTATATTCACCAAGGCTGCAGATGTGGGCAGCGACTTGGTTGGAAAAATAGAAGCTGGAATACCAGAAGACGATCCTAGGAACGCTGGCGTTATAGCTGATAACGTGGGCGATAATGTGGGTGATGTTGCTGGTATGGGAGCTGATTTATTTGAATCTTACGTAGGATCGATTATATCTGCTATGTTCCTCGCTACGTTTGCCGCAGTCACGGCTGTCGGATTCACCAGCGAATTGGTAGTATTGCCATTATTACTGGCAGCGGCCGGTATATTGGCATCGATTCTAGGTACATTTATAGTGCGGAGTGGAGAACAGGCCGATTTTGGGCAATTATTATGGGCCTTGAGGAGAGGTATTTTTGCTTCTGCCGGGCTATTAGCAATATTCGCCCTGGTTATTGTATTAGTAATGGATTTGGAACTCCGGTATTTTTGGATTGTTATATCTGGCGTAATCGCAGGAATAGTTATTGGATTGGCTACTGAATACTACACTTCTTATGAGTATAGTCCCACTAAAAAAATATCGGAATCTTCTCAGACCGGTGCCGCAACTGTGATGATTAGTGGTATAGCTACTGGGATGATTAGTACATTGATTCCGGTGATTGCCATTGGCATCACTATTCTCGTGGCTTTCCAACTATCGGAGTACGGATTCTACGGCGTTGCGTTAGCCGGTGTAGGTTTGCTCTCGACTTTAGGAATCACGTTAGCTACAGATGCTTATGGACCAGTTGCGGATAATGCCGGTGGCATAGCCGAACAAGCTGAACTGGACCCTCAAGTTCGGGAAAGGACAGATGCGTTAGATGCTTTAGGGAATACGACTGCTGCCACGGGAAAGGGATTTGCTATAGGCTCAGCAGCCTTGACGTCATTAGCTTTACTGGCAGCGTATGCTCTGGCCGCAAACATAGTAATTATTGACCTGCTAAAGCCCGCTACTTTAGTAGGGTTGTTGGTGGGAGCTATGCTTCCTTTCCTGTTCTCCGCCTTTACTATGAAAGCAGTTGGTCGTGCAGCCTTTTCCATTGTTACTGAAGTCCGTCGCCAATTTAGAGAGATACCTGGGATTATGGAGGGAACTGCTCGCCCAGATTATGCTAGATGTGTGGATATCAGTACTAAAGGCGCACTTAAAGAGATGATACTTCCTGGTGTAATGGCCGTATTAGCGCCTATAGCCACGGGATTTATTTTAGGTGTGGAAGCTCTTGGTGGTATGCTCGTTGGGGCTGTATCTGCAGGGTTCATGCTGGCAATTATGATGGCAACCGCGGGCGGTGCATGGGACAATGCCAAGAAATACGTAGAATTGGGTAATTTTGGAGGGAAAGGTTCTGAGGCTCATAAAGCAGCGGTAGAGGGTGATGTCGTCGGAGATCCATTTAAGGATACTTCAGGGCCATCGTTGAATATCCTCTTGAAGCTCATGGCAATAGTATCACTTGTATTTGCCCCTGTATTCTTAAAGGTAACTCCTTTAATTGATTTGATTTAGTTTACATCCTTATAGGTCAGTTCGGTCTTGGTATAAACTGAAAGAAAAATGTGTCGTCATACTGCGACACATTTTTCTTTCAGTGTGGAACTATGATTGTCCCGCCGTAATCAGACTCAAAATAACTTGGGGACGTCTGTTTGTTATATGTATTCTATAACATTGAATTTTTATTGATATTCAAATTAATTCAAATGCTGTAGATCTAAAATACGAATGTTTACTGCCCCCCTTGATATATCTAACATTCCTAATGTGCCTAAACCGCCTTGTGCGTGTTGACGCCCAGGATATGTTGGGCTTCCCGGATTGATAAATATCAAACCGTCGCAGTAACAAATTAACTCCTCATGAGTATCTCCAAAAGCGACTATGTCCACCGTTTGTCCAAACTTTTTTTTGACCAAGTCTTTGACTCCAGCGTCGGGCAATTCTAAAGAGGTTCCATCTCCTGTGGTATAAATGCTGGGCGTAGGCCACTGGATATCATGGACCATCCCTATACTGATCCCCTCGATTGAAACCACTCTTTTAGTGTCGGCTAATCTGTCTCCGGATTCTACAGGATCCTCGTATCCCCGAACGGCTAGAACAGGGGCTATAGTTTCCAATATGTCGAGGACACCGATACACTCAAGATCCCCGCAGTGAAGTATCATTTCTACTCCAGATAATGCCCGAAATACTTCTTGTGGGAGATCCTGTCCACTACCGGCAGAATGTGTGTCTGATATGATGCCAACCTTCATAATTTACCTATTGTACTTAAAATTAATCTGTATCACTTGGTGCTAATGCCTGGATAGTATTCATCATTGAATTCGGAGTGGCTCTGTGATGAAAAGCTACAACCGGCATGGTAGCGCCCATTTGTCTGAAACGTGCTATTTTGGAGCGGCAGGTCTCAACATCGCCTATCACTGTTATATTATCCAACATTTGATTATCGACTAGGCTAGCTGCCAATTTCCTGTCTCCACTTACCCATGCTCTTTTGATGGCATCGGCTTGGTGCTGGTATCCAAAGCGGCAAAATAAATCATGATAATATTCCCCCATTCCTCCTATGTAATAAGCCATATGATTACTAACATCAACCTGTGCCTGGCATAACTCTTCAGCATTATTCGCGACACAGCACAATATTTGAGGAGCTATGGTTATATCAGATATATTTCTCCCGGCAGATTTAGCCGCGGTGGTGATTACCCCGATTAAACCGGGTAATTGTTGGAAGTCAGTCCAAATAGGGAGCCAACCATCTGCTAGTTGACCCGTTAACCTTAAATTAGAAGGTCCAATGCTGGCTAAATAGAGAGGTATATGTTGTTGTACGGGAGAAATGGCGAGTTTGAATCTCTTCAGATGAAAGAAATTACCATCGTAATTAACTGGAGCATCGTTTAGTGCCATACGGATAATTTCTAAATATTCCTTTGATCGTTGAATTGGCCGGTCATATTTCATTCCATGCCAATCCTCGATAACCCTACGTCCGCTAGTTCCAAGACCCAGAATTGCCCTGCCATGCGAAATAATATCTAAAGATGTGATGCTTTGGGCCAATAAGCCCGGTGTTCTACTAAATATGGGCACTATACCAGTTGCTACACAAATATCCTTAGTACAGCTGGCTATCGCAGAAAGAGTTGTGAAGGCATCCATGCCCCATGACTCTCCTACGAAACATCCGGTGTATCCAAGGTGATCAGCTTCTTTGGCTAACCTCAAGAGATCTTCTATTGATATGTCTTGACGACTACCTAAGGCTAAGGAGATAGATTCCATAATAATCAGCCGGCTTCAATCCACTAATTGTCAGGCTATTTAGTTAAATTTGAGACTAACCCATCCGAGATTAATTTCGATTTTCCCAAAGAGTAAAATAATCTGGGATATCTCCAATGACGGATTCGGCCAGATTTTGTTCGTTAACATTTTTTACCATAGCGCTTTCTTCTTTTAATAACCTGACTATAACCTCGTTCCATTCTGTTAGATCAGGATCTACGTATTCTTTCAAAAAGTTTTGTAGGCTATCTACCAGTTTTTCGGAATGTAAGGATAGCGCCCCGCCGCTAATAACAAACACGACCACGGAAGGCAGCATTTCAGTTTCATCTGGATCTGCGTCTAGCTTATCCAATATGAAATTCATAGCTACTCCCCGTATGGTTTCTTCAAGCCGAATAGGTAAGTTCATTAGGTGGGAAAACGGGAATTCTGTAGGTTCCCGAATTGTTTGCGAAAACTCTGCTTCTATGCACCGAAAGAATTCTTCATCAAAAAGGTCTTTTGTGTTAAAGAGTTCGACTTGTGGGATTTCATCACGTAAATCCACAGTCAGAAATTCCTGTAAATGAGGGAATATGTAGAGCTGTATATCCGGTTTTTCGCCCTCTGGCCACTTGCCTTTAAACAGCTCTTCCATTAAGAACCGATCTCCTTTAAATGCTACTGTTTCGTAGGGAGTTGCCCTATTTCCTATTGCATCGAAATGGATCTGTGCAGTTGTTGAGTCTATGGAGATATTAGTCTACAACAAATCACCTATATCTTCTAGCTGGCTGAGGAGCCAATCATTGATATCCGCTTTGGAGATAGAGTCATATAGATTTTGTGCATTTTGACGGCGTTCTGATGCTGGCATAGTTATTCCTCGAAATAAAGCTTCCATGGTTCCGTGTATGTCGGTGGGAGATACTGCCAGCACATGATCTTTGAGTTGATGGTACGCACCGCAGCTTTCTGATAATACTAAAACGCCATCTTTTGAATTTACAATGGGTCCTTCTTTTGCTACTAGATTCATTCCCTCTATAATCGTGTTAATCAACAGTACATCATATAATTTTAAGCCAGCTATTGCTTGGCTATAGTTGTTTTCGAGAAACATTTGGATGGGTCTCCAAGTATCGGTGCCATACGCATCGTTAATTTTGGTTATTATCTCGTTAATTTCATCCATGTATCTTTGATATTGTCTTATGTGTGTCCGAGATAAAACTAGAAAAGCTAAGAAGGTTATTTTCCCTCGAAGTTCTCGGTGTTGTGACAAAAGCAATTCGTATGCTTTAAAACCGCGAACTATGTTTCTGTTTGGTTCGGCTCGGTCTACCCTAACTATTAGGCTAGTTTCACGGGTCGTTGAACGAAACTGATCCTCGTACTCTAGCGCTCTTGGACTGCTGGCTATTCTTTCAATCTCAGACACGTTTATTGTCATCGGATATATTTTCGCTTCAGATGTGAACCCCTTGTATCGCACTATTGAGTTGTTCCAGTCTATTTCAGCGTCTGGTAAATAATGATTTACGGTCTCTAAAAAGCTTTGTTTATCCTGGGGAGTTTGAAAGCCTAGTAAATTTGAATGACAGAGTGAGTCTAAAATGTCTTGTATGATGTATTTTGGGACCATTTGCCAATAACGTGAGGTTGGCCAAGGCAAGTGAATAAAATGCTGCACTATAGATTTGGGTATACCTTGCCTTATGTATTTCGGTAGCAAGTATAAATGGTAATCATGGCTAACAACTATCGGAGGTTCTAATTCCGATTTGGCTTCATCTATCACAGTTTTGGCGAAGGACTTGTTGACCTCCACATATCCGTTCCTCCATGCGTCATGTATGTTAGAGTCCACATTTGGGTTGTAAAGTGGGTTCCACATATAGTGTTGTAAAAACCAGAGCAATGGGTTGCAAATAACGTTGTAATATTTGTGGTAAACCCGTCTGGGTGTGACTATGAACCTTA
>CAJXEF010000057.1 GCA_913052545.1 uncultured Chloroflexota bacterium | reverse complement strand
TCACAAACCTAACGGTCTAAGCCTTAGATTGGCAAACGATATCTAATTACGTTTAGATTGTTATTATCTAAGTGAAGCAGGACTGTATGCAATACAGTTAATTGATGCGATTAAGATGCAATCAACAATGTTCATGATTACAATTTAAAGAATGAAAATATCCGTTCGGTATTAGGTTCATTTCTAATATGCATAACCTAATCATAAATGAACGTTTCGATATATTGTAGGCATCATAACCGGCGTCAACCTACGTTCGTATACTCGCGGGTCATCAAGCCGTTCCGATGATTTGACAATGGCGAGTATCACTTCTTTGACTTGCAGATTAAGGAGATACATTGGGACAGCGTCATTCCTGGAAACCTTCGGTTGTAAACTTCTTGGCCGACCGGGTCTTACTAGTCGTTGGTGCGGTGTTGATCTTCACTTTACTACTCCTATACCCCATGTTTCAGATGGCTCCATATCTACAAGCTTCACCAAATCCTCCGGGTGAAGTATTTGAACTCCAAAAAGACCTAAGCGACAAGTTCCCAAATTCAATTCACTTCACACCGTTCTTATTGGAATCTAAAACCGAAGACGTGCTGACACCCAGTGTATTGCTAGAGTTTAAGAAGCATATGAAAGGTTTGTTCGCCAAGGACATGAGAGGCGAACTAGCAGGGGGCAAGCTTGAACAGCAACCCTATCTAACCAGTTATTTAGACCCTGACATAGGAATCCTTATGGCAGGTGCCCACTCAATCTTAAGCCCCATCGAAGATAGGTTAGCTGCCTTAGGAACGACAATCGAAACCGCATCCGTAGAAGAGGTGAAACTAGCAGTACATCTATTGATCTCTGATTCTAAAACGACAGGAATTCTAGACTTTCTCTCTCGCCATGCGACCTACACCCCGAAGACGGTCATGGGAGTTGAAATAAAGTGGTGGACTTCACCTGCAATGACATTCAGTGTCATGACAGACAATGAAAAGCTCGGTGGAGGTGGAATGGAAATCGGCGTCGGCGGTGGTCCAGATGTGATTGCCAAAGAGCATCTCAACAGACGTATAAGAGATGCTATGGCAGAAGGACCCGCTCCTTATGATATTTGGGGCATCGCTATCGACGCTAACCTAGAAGCTCAAGACGAGGGTGAGACCGCTGGGATATTCATAATGTTCACTGTGATAGGAGCACTCTTAGTTGTTGGGCTGACTTTGAAGTCCTATTGGGCAACCGCTATATGTGGAATCGGACTAGGAGTTCTGATGATATGGCTAAAAGGCATATCTGGTTTGATAGGCCTAAAAAGCGGGCTGGTTATAGACCTAATAGTACCGATAAGCATGGTTTCTCTTGGAGTTGACTTCGCAGTCCATGCATTGCGTCGCTACAAAGAAGAGCTGGATAACCATCAAACACCTCGAATAGCCTTAAAGATCGGCCTCTCCGGAGTACTAGGAGCATTGATCCTCGCGATGGCTACTGACAGCATCGCGTTCTTGTCGAACCTGTCATCTTCGATCGAGGCTGTCATTCATTTCGGAAGCGCCGCAGCCATCGCAGTTTTAGCATCATTCCTCATACTTGGTGTGGTAGCTCCGATGACCTTGATGAGAATAAACGAACTTGTTATCACATCTGGTATACGCCACAAAGGTAATGGTTACGCTGCTTTCCGTTTGGCTAGTACTTTAAGCGTGGCTATAACAGCTGGGGTAGCCATCATATTAATGGTTGCGGTCAGCAAGCTAATTGGCGTCCTAATCCTTGGCACCGCGGCATTATTATTCATTGGGATACCGCTCGTTTACATCGTCATGAAATCAACGAACCGAAACGCATCTGATCACTTAAGACCCAATCATCTACACAGTACCTCAGACCTAATATCCATACCCCAGACAGAAATTCTGGTAACGGCGGCGACAACTCATTCAAAGCTCGTATTGATTATTGCTGCGACACTAACTGCTATTTCGGTCTTCTATGCAGTCAAGCTAGAACCCACATTTGACGTGAAAGATTTCTTTGATTCTAAATCTGAGATGGTCATAGGGTTGGACAAACTTGATGAACACGTTGGTGATAACGGGGGTGAACCAGGGGTCGTCTATATCAGGGGTAATCTGACGGATCCTCAAGCGGTAATGGCCATCTCAGCGTTCATAGATTCTTTGAGAACGATTGATTATATCGCCGAAACGCCCAGCGGCAGCGTAACTGCCGGGTTAAACATCGTAAATATCTCGAATATCATCTCAGCCAGCCCTGCGACCATTGCGACTATCACATCAGAAACTGGGATATTGATAACCGACACCAATCACGATGGGATACCAGATTCTCGAGAACAACTTGACGCGGCACTGGCTTTTTCGATCGAGCACGGTGTTCTCGGACCCGATGGTACGACGATGTTGATTCCGGACCAAATTAGGCAAGCGGTATACCTTTCAGACGACGAAGAACACATAACTGGTATCTGGTTCCAAATTCCGGGCACACGTGATCAGGCGATAATAGCGGCAACGGAACAGTCTTTACAGCCCTATCTGCAAGATCTCGAAAGCCACGAACTTATCTCAAAAGTGGGGCTGACAGGATCACCGTTTACTAGAAAAGCACAGCTATCTGCTTCTACTCGTACCCTTTACACCTCATTGCCCATTGCCTTGATCGCGGCGGTCATTCTATTGGCCATAACGATGCGATCTATAAGATATGCAATTGCCACAGTAATTCCTATTCTCCTAGTAGTAGCTTGGCTATACGGAATCATGTACGTTTCTGGGTTTTCACTGAATTTTGTAACGGCGATGATTGGAGCAATTTCCATCGGTATCGGGATAGATTATTCGATACACATTACCGAACGATTTAGAGAGGAGCTGAATCGTACAAATAGTACAACCGACGCCATTAAGATAACGGCGAGTGGCACGGGAGTTGCTTTGGTAGCTTCAGCTGCGTCTAGCATAGTAGGGTTTGCAATCCTTGGATTTGCGCCAATGCCCATGTTCGCCGCATACGGGCAGCTTACCGCCGTAATGGTATTTCTAGCCCTTATAGCATCGCTGATTGTACTGCCTTGCCTCCTGCTAGTTGTAACGGAGGCACCGACATTAACCGCAGAAACCAAACCAGAACCGATACATCAAAAGCCATGACATTTAGTAGCCCTGAAGAATATTGCTTGGCTTTACAATGTGGTCTTTTGTGTTAATTGACAAATGTTCTTAACATTACAGACATATAAATGGAAACACATTAGAAATCCGCAGCGAATTTTAATAGTCACGCCTAAGATGACTTAACTATTTCTTATCTTCCACCAACTTAACACCCCAAACAGCAACTATGGATAACAACGCCATAGCAGATGCTACCCAATAAGCCAAAGCGTAACTTCCATATATATCAAACATTAATCCAGTAAATATACCACCGGTCGCCCATCCTATCCCTCGGCCTACATCGACCATCCCCATAACCCTGCCTAATACGTCTGGACGGTAAATGTCAGCAGCTTTAGCACCCAATATTAGACCGCTTAACCCATCGCTAAACCCTGACAGAACTACAAACAGTATTAAAGCCCAAAAATTGGCTCCATCTGTAAATAAGATAACGACTACTATGGCAAAGAAGGTCATGCTCATAGCAATGGTGAAAACAATTTCTCGACCCAGCCTGTCTGACAAAATACCAAAACTAGGACGGGCAACTATCCCAATTATTCCAGCTAGCCCTAAAGCTCCAGCAGCTTGCATCTCTCCATAACCAGCAAGTACGAAAAATGCGAGTATATGAAGATGTGTCATCTGATGGGATACCGACGCCGCTGACCTAGAAAGCAGAAGCAACCAGACCGTGGGTTCATTTACTGCACTGAACGTCTCGGGGCTATCTGACACCGAAACAGGCTCTTCCGTCGTCACTTGGTTAAGCATCTCAGATGGGTTGTCATAGCTAGTATTTGACTGGGGTGAATCTATCCCGTTTGTGTTAGTTCCAGCATGAGGAGGGTTACGTTGCAGTAAAAAATTCAAAGGGACCGTCATCAGGAAAAACACAAGTCCTACAACCTGAAAACCGGTTCTTAGCCCGTAATTAGTAATAGTGTACTGAGCCAACGGTGTTATGACGGCTTGACCTGCTGGATTCCCAGAATCAGCAAGACCTAACATAACGCCTTTAGATTTGGGGAACCATGGGGCCAATACCGCTGTGCCTGAGAAGGAGCCTATGGCTGTATGACCAAGAGTGGCTATGAAGCTGTAAAAAATAAATATCTGCCACGTATGACTGGCCAGGCTACTTCCCCACCACCCGATCAATATGACAGTACCTGCGATCGGGAACATGTACCTGGGGCCGATCCGATCAAGGATTTTGCCTATTATTGGCGCAGCAAATCCACCAACAACACCTGACAATGAAAAAACCGCCGAGGTCATAGCAGCGCTACCACCGAAGCTCTGCCTTAAGGCAGGAAGAAGTACGGGTTGGGTATTTCTAACACCTCCTTCAACAAATAAATTCCCAAATATTAAACCTAATATTACCCAGCCATAATTAAGTTTTTTACTTCTATTTCTCTTCATCGATAGGATATTACTACCTGTGCACGTCGGACGGAATCAGACCACGCACTCGGTGGGAATAACGTACTTATATCGTTATTCCGATTGCCGTGACGGTGTGAAAAAGCTGAACTTCGATTTTTTATACACGTTATCTTTGGAATCGGTGAGAACGTAACGGTAAATGCCTTGGCAGCCCGTCTAAACATTAGTTGATCTTCCGAACACACTTAGCTACCAGGTGTTGCTAGACAATGGGATAGTGGTTACATTCAATGGGAAGTAAATTAAAGCTTTATTTGGAATAAAATGCCCTGTCTACTTCTTATAGTTGCCGTCGTGATATTTGGGATAATAGTCCAATTCTGCCAGGTGATCATTACCACCTGAAAGGATGATCATAGAACTCCGAAATCCCGGCAATCACCGTTCAAGGATTCGAGGCGCGTTCTGGAACAGTTACCAGGATCCTGGCGGCCGATTCAAGCAGGTTGTCGAACGCTGCCATCAACTCTTCAGATAGCAAGTTGGTCGACTTCATTTCCCAAAAACCACTACCGGATTCCGAGCCTAAATTCCACGGTAACGTGGCGTTGCATCGCCCGCTTTCAAAGAATTAAATATCTATATGATGTCTTTGAAAGTCTTTATCGCCTGGATATGTTCATCAGGCGTGCTGAACGGTGCTCTAGTTGTGCCTATAGAAACGAAGTCAGCACCCAAATCTTGCCAGGCAGTCAACTCGGTTTTCCAATCTTCCGGTGTTCCAGTGAGATCTATACGACCTTCAATTTTCAAATCATCAGGATTTCTGCCTGCCTCTTGGGCATATCGTTTCACCGTTTCAATGAGCGTGCGAGCCGTATCTCCAGCTCCACACAAAGGAAAGTAGCCATCAGCTAATCGGCCTACCCTCTGAAGGACTCTATTTGGGCCTACAGGCATCCCTGGTGCGCCTGCTCCCATCCAGATAGGTATGGGACGTTGTACGGGAAGAGGATTGATTCCTGCTGATTCTATTTGATGCCAACGCCCATGGAACTCTATCGGATTGTTAGTCCACAGCAGCCTCAGTACTTCGACCTGCTCTTCAATCCTGCGTCCTCTATTTCCAAAGTCTTCACCTAGGGCAGTGAATTCGACCGGGTTCCATCCAACTCCGATTCCGAGACGGACCCTTCCTCCGCTCAAAACATCGATCTCTGCGGCTTGCTTGGCAACCAAAACAGTCTGGCGTTGAGGCAAGATTAGGATACCGGTCACGAGCTCTATCCTATTCGTGAACCCAGCAATGTAAGCCATCAGGGTAAACGGTTCCCTAATCACGCTCTCGTGGGTGTAATGAAATTCAGGCACTTCAGGATGTTTTTCGGGGTCTGCACCCACGACATGATCCAAAATGCGGATATGGCTGTAGCCCAAGTCTTCTACTGCTTGAGCAAACTCTCTTACTGCTCCAGAATCGTGGCCTATGCTTGTCGTTGGGAAAGAAGCGCCTATCTCCATTTCGTCCCTCTAAAGTTTAAATAGGATTAGCAAATACTATGGGATTTTATTTGACATAAATAGACTAAGAACGAACTTCATTCTGGTAAGTATCCTAGCCACCAGTATTGGAAGTTCCCTGTCCATCATCAACGAATACCGCCTCTACTAAATCTGTTTACATAAGGCGTAAGTATTCGATAGGTTCATCCGCTTAAGTTTTCCAGTGACATCTGTAGTGAGTATCAGGTCAAATGCGTTACTCAAGACTAGATCAAGTTAAAGGCGTTGTCGGCCTTAAGATATTCCATGGTTTCTGGATCATCCACGTCCCGAAGCCAGAACTACGGGTCAATACGGGTCTCACCGTCCGTCGTTATTTTTTCGGTCTTTTAGGGGCGGTAGGTGTTGGATCGTACATAGTCTCTCCGGTGTGGCTTCAAGCGTTGATTGATGATGGCCAATTTAGGTTTGAATATATAAAAGGGTGGTGTTGCGAAGTTTTGTAGGTCGACCGATCAAAGAGCAATTTCTCGGTCATACGCCACCTCCACCTCAGCTCGACCTTTACACAAATGATGCGATTCCAAGGCTCCGCATAGTGTCATAAGTCTAGACCAATCCGTAAAGGAGCTCAGGCTCGTGCTCTCCGGGAGCACAAGGAGGGGAAAGCCGAACGAAGTAGGCAGTTGCAAAGGCAAGTCGCCTCAACTCTGGAGGTAAACTGACAAAAAAACTATCCGATGAGATCTGGGTACGGTGTGCCAGTAGGGCCCTGCGTTGTTCTTCACTGTAAGGCCCCACTTCTAGCGCTACCGTAGCTGTCTCGGGCCCAGGTCCCCTAGAATGGTTATCCTGTTTCTTCATCCAGTCCATATCGTATCCTGCCGAAACGAATCTTGGCATCAATTCTTCCCAAGCACCGTCGTCTACTTGGGCGACGCCGTACAACTTGTCTGGTTGCCAAGGTGGTCCGGCCTCTGGAAATACTCCAGAGTCTCCTGCAGCCTCGAATGCATCCATTGTGATCTCATGGCACATGATGTGGTCCGGGTGTGGGTACATCCCTCCAGGTGGTTCGGTGACTATTACGCGCGGCCGTAGTTCTCGGATAACCCGTACCAATCTGCATGCTGCTTCAGACCGGTCGACGTTAACAAACGCCTCCGGATGCTGATTGGCCGACGTATCCGCCATACCGGAATCCCTGAATCCCAACATACGGAGCTCCGCCACACCGAGGATCTCACATGCGTTCTTGACCTCTTGCGCACGGAGTTCCCGTAACCTTGGTTTGTCAGCAACCGGGTCTAGGTCTGGATCGCGTATCTCGCCTTCCTCTCCACCTGTACATATCACAACCCCAGTCCTGACATTCCGTGCGCTGTAGTAGGCGAGCATTCCGCCGGTCGAACTACTTTCATCGTCCGGATGTGGTCTTACCGCCAGGAGTGTCACGGCCTGAGTATCAGACTCATCCGAGTTATTCAATCTAGTTATCGTTGATCCTCCATTAACTCTATCTTAGATATCTCGAGTCATAACGGATTGAATTCCGTCAGAGTTTTCCAGAAGTAGAATCGGGTATTTTTACCAACTTCTGCATCGACCGAAGTTCTTTGGGCGGGTTCATGTGCCTCCCATAATCACTCCATGAAACTTCGGCCACATATATGTCACCTTTTGAATCCAACGCTATCCCATGTGGAGAATAGAACCGTCCAACCTGATCACCGTAACTCTCTCGGCCTACCCTTGCTAAGACGTTTCCATTGGTATTCATGACTGTTACACGCGGACCAAGGTTTGTGCCGATATCATTGGAGCCAATGCCGCAGAAATATTCACCTATGTATATAAGTTCGTCTCCAGTCCGGTCATCTATACACAATGCTGCGGCTCTGGACAGATCACCCCATTGTGCTTCGAATTTTCCTTCCGGGCTGAAGATCTGGATCCTATGATTTTCACGGTCGGCGATATAAACCCAGCCAGACTTGTCAACAATCACGTTATGAACGATGTTAAATTGCCCTTCGCCTGTACCTGACTCACCCCAAGAGAATAGTAACTTCCCATCCGGAGAAAATTTGTGTACCCGGGCATTCGAATAGCCGTCAGCTACATATAGATCGCCATTACGAGGATCAAATGCCACATGTGCCGGTAAACAAAAAGGGTCCCCGCTCATCTTGGGCGCTGGTTTATTCGGCGTGCCAATAGTCTTGATCAAATCTCCAGAAGGCGTAAATTGCCTGATGGTACTATCACCGTTGTCCACACAGAATACTGAACCATCAGGTGCAATAGTCACTCCGTGAGGATTTTTAAAAACCCCTTCTCCCCACGTGCGTAAGACATTCCCGTCGGTATCAAATACGATCATCGGGCAAGTCCCGCGATTAAAAACATAGACCTGATCGTTAGAGTCTATAGCTACTGAGGTACCTTCCTTATAGACCCATCCTTCAGGAAGGTTTCCCCAGTTATTTCCAGAAATCTTATATTCAAAACCATTCTCACCGAGGATGACCGCTTCTGGACCAATACCAATATCCTGGTGGCCTTCAGCTCTTATCCCGAACTCCCAATCCGGTTCTTTCTCTACCAACTAGCACCTCATTTATCGTTAGCCCAGGTTAGACAGCACATTCCCATATGAGGCTTATGCTATACCAATCAACCCATATCTGTACTACTAACTCTAAAATCCGAAACGGTACAACCATCGTTGGGTACAACAAAAAAATCCATTGGATTTCCCTCTCGAATGGTCGACTGACGGATAATACATTTGAGGTACTTAACTGACAAGCATTTCTTGCGCCACCTCACGCTTATCCCATAAATTACAGGGTATGAGTTCTTCCTACAGATTCAGCCGTGGAGACAGGGTTAAGATAATCTCAGGCAAGCATATCGGTGTTAACGGAACGGTAGATTCCTTGGTATTCCAGCGGAGCGTTGATTGCCCTAACGAACACACCCCTAGTTATCACGTGTTGCTGGATAACGAGCTAGTGGCCACAATCGGCGTGAAACGGGTGGAATCCCTAAACTAGCCGATAATCACCGACCATAATCTGCCAACGATGGCCGTCCATAATTCCATATCGAGTTCTAAGTTGGTAAAGAAGCGGCCAACAGTTTAGGGGGTATGGAATCCTACGGAATTAACCAAGAGGACCCTTTAACCTCACTGCGTAACCTTCAAGTTCGAGCTCCACACTTCCATGCCCTGAAGCTCATTGT
Organism: uncultured Chloroflexota bacterium; assembly: GCA_913052545.1. The sequence continues at coordinate 2,269 of CAJXEF010000057.1, read as the reverse complement.
ATTCCCAACATTGGGTGTCTCTTAAGCAAGAGAAGCCCCCTCTAATGAGGGGGCTTCTTGAATCTTTGTAGGTAGGCAAAAAAATAGCGCCCTCAGTTACTTTCTGAAAACGCTCCGCTATCATAGCATACAGATATCTGTTTTGTCAATGATTTGTGCCTAGATCGATTTAATACGTCTGATATTGGAGTCTGGATAGGCTCAGTGTTTTGTAGACGGTGTAGGCTAGTCATCAATGCTGGAAGGGTCGACCATTTCATAGAACTCGATATGCTGACTCTCTAGTAACGGCCTGTACTGAGCTGCGGGTTCGTAAACCTCTGGGGGTATGTTGTTACCGGGTCTACTTGGAGACATGATCTGGTCGTCGTGCCATTCCAATATGACAATGTTCGTTTCACCGGGAAGAGTATATCCATTGTACGAGACAGTAAACTCACCCCTGTGACCAGCGTCCTGATAAATCTTGGCTTGTTTATAAACTAGCTTGGCGACGTTTGATGCCTCCCCTGGCTTCGTTCTGTATACTCGCCTGATCTTGTACATCGACGGCTCCTTACTAGAAGTGTAGAAGGAAGAATCCTACCACAAGATAGGTTCGTCATATCTTCGGACGCTGATATTTCCAAACCTGTAGTCCGAAATTCTATGCCCAGCACGAGGATAGGGATTCTCAACTAACTCAGAGCAGCCGCTGGCAGAGAATGTCTAGGGCCCTTATTAATCAATGAGCAATTTCGCACCCGCTCTTGCTTCTCGCATGAACAATGCGGATATCACAAAAGAAACCGCTACGGTTACAAGGCAGAGATAGCCTATACCTTGGAATCCGAACCACGCCAAGAGTACCCCTCCGATGGCAGCGCCGCAGACGCCGCTGACTTGGTTGCTTGCACCCAGCAAGCCCACAGAAGTGGCTCGGGACCGGCCGGATATTTCCGTGCCGAATGTCATGAATACCGGCCAGCCGATACTTAACAGACCAACCGAAACGGTAGCCAACCCGACCACGGCCCACATCGGAACATCAATGGATAGGAGTAACACTGCCAATACTCCTCCAGCCAGTGAGGCCACGGAGATTATCGTCATCCGATCGCCCCGGTTGCCAACCGGACCGGCCATATAACTGCCGATCACCCGTCCAACCCCGACTATGGCCAGCGGTATCGCCACCTGGGCAAGGTTAATATTGTATGAGTCGATCAAATAGGCCGCTAGATAACCCGAGAGTCCAAAAAATGCCATACGTTGGGTCAGGTTCACTGCGAACGCAGCGCGGAACACAGGGATAGACAACAGGTCCCGGTATCGGGATAAGACCGACAGGGAGCGCGGCCCTGGGTTTTCAACCCTGGGGAACCAGAACCAGTTCAGGAGTAAAACCATCGCCATGACTATCCCCACAACCAGGAACGGCAGCCTCCATCCTCCTAATTCCGCCAACAATGCCAACAATGGAATGCCGATGACAGAGGCCATAGTATTGAAGGCCATAAGCCGTCCTACAGTTTGAGCACGCCGGTGTGGAGAAACTACGTCTGCCACTGCCGCCATGCTATTGGGAGGGATCATACCTCCACCAAGTCCGGAGACAACTCTGGTGGCGAGCAGTGTAGGCAAGTTCAATGCGAACGCCGAGGCCAAAGCGCCTATGCAAAGCAGTGACAACCCAAATAGGGCCACCGGCCGACGGCCAAAGGAATCTGACAAAGGGCCGGATATGACTACAGATACTGCCCAGGCCGCAAAATTAGCTGCTGCCACCTGCCCTGCCATCGCAACCGATATATCAAATTCCGATGCGATCTCAACCAATAAGGGGGCATCCAGGAGCCACGTACACTGACCTGCGAACAGTGCCACCGCTACTGCGATTAAAAATCGGGATTGCTTCATTGACTCCTGCTCACGATGGCCTGCCTTTCACTCCGCCGAATATTATGATTTTTTGCGTATAAACCATTACAAAGTGCCCCGCAAATAAAACGTGAAGATCTTAGACAGTGCGTCTCCGATTCAAGCATGGCTATTATTTGAAATAGAATAGGGGCAGCGCCCATGTTAATCATGGGTTTCGATGTTGTTTAATTTACTTCGTAGAAACAAGAGAAGCCCTCTCAAACAAGAGGACTTCTGTAATCTTTGGAGTCGGACAAAAAAAGAGCGCCCTCAGAAACTTTTCTGAAAACGCTCCGCTATTCTAGCATGCAATAATCCATTCTGTCAAGGGTTTGTGCCTAGATTGGACCAATACGTTCATTCTGAG
>CAJXEF010000056.1 GCA_913052545.1 uncultured Chloroflexota bacterium | reverse complement strand
TGCGGGTCTCTTCTACCTCAGGCATATCTACAAGGATGTGACCTAGGTGGTGCTGATTTACGAGACATTGACCTTAGGGACGCGATTTTGACGCGTGCCGATCTAAGTAGGGCTGACCTAGAAGAAGCTGACCTATTGGGCGCAACATTAACAGACGCTAACCTTAGGAGAGCTGACCTAAATCACGCAGTTCTTCGGGATGCTAAGTTAAGTGGAGCGGAATTCAGTGATGCCGGCGGAATTGACGTGGATATGTCTAGCGCAGATCTGTCTAATGCCGATTTAACGGACTCGGTATTTAGAGATAGTAATTTTGACGAGGTTAATTTGAGTTTCGCCGACCTAACCGGGTCACGTTTCGACAATACAGATATGGTGGATGCGAAATTACGATTTGCTGATTTTACTAACGCTAACCTGGAAGGATCTAACCTCAACAGGGCCAAGATCAATGGCGTTATATGGGACAACACAATTTGTCCCAGCGGTGATAACAGTGACGATGTTGGCGGTACATGTTCGGGATATTTGAGATAAAAGACTAACAACAGTCGCGAAATAACAGAGGACTCCATGAGGAGTGCTCTGTTATTTCAAAAAAACCAACGTCACACCATCACCCAGATTATCTGGGTCTGGTATATTCGACTCGACTAACGGATGATCGCTCAGGTATTCTCTCACTGCTGTTCTTAAAACCCCTGTACCTTTTCCATGTATAACACGTATTTCTGATGTAGCCTGTGCTACCGCATGGCGCAGTAAATCTTCTACACTGTCCAAAGCCTGATCCACCCTCTGTCCTCTCAAATCTATCTCTGGATCAAACGATACTTTTGGCAACTTATTTTTCTCTATCTCAGAAGCACCAAATCGACCAAATTTATCGTCTTCTCGCCTTGGGCCTGCAACAATGTTTTCATTGGATTGGGAGCCGGAAGCTAATCCTTCCAATTGATAAATAGGTACTTTGGCCCTCATAGTTCCCAAGGACACTTCAATCTGATCATCCTCTCCAGATGGGTTGATTACCACCACAGGCCTCGGAATACCCCTTATGTATACCTTGTCTCCAGTGACTAAATCCTTTTGCCATCCAGTCCGAGCTAACGAAATAGGACCCCATTCTGGAGCATTAACTTCTCTCCGAACTTCATTTACCTCCATTCTTGCTGTCTCCAAAGTTAGATCACTACTGGATAGATCTTTATCTAACCTGATCTCAAGGTCACCAACACTCGATGCATGTGGATTTTGTATGGACCGCTCCACCCGTCTCAATCTATTTATCAGTGTAGCGGTTTGTTGTTGCAACTCCGCCCTCGCTTCCTCCACCAGAGATTCTTTTATGGTTTCCAAATTAGCCAATTTATGTTCCATGTCTGCCCGTTGCTTCGTTACTTGAACCAAAGTCTCCTCAGCCTCTATATTCAACTTGTTAAGAACATCACGCTCTTTCTGCAAATCTTGTATGAGTTCTTCAGCAACAACCTGGGATGGCTCTATTAACGACCGTGCTTGGTCTACCACTTGAGAAGCAAGCCCAAGCCGAGTAGCTATTGTCATTGCGTAGCTTCTTCCCGGTAACCCCATCGTAATTCTATAGGTTGGCTCCAGTGTGACAGGGTCTAGATCCACACTGGCGTTCATCATCCCAGTTTGTTCCTGGGCAAAAGCAGCAATTACGCGATGATGAGTGGTAGCTATAGCTAATGCTCCAATAGTTTGAAAATGGCTTAATATGGCCTGACCTAGTGCGGACCCCTCTTCAGGATCAGTACTTGTACCCAATTCATCAATCAAAACCAACGATTTATTGGTGACTCTCTCCATGATCCACTTGAGATTACTAATATGGGAACTAAAGGTTGACAATGACTCTTCAATGCTCTGCTGATCACCAATATCAGCATATATGCCGTCAAGAAATGGTATTGTAGCCTCTTGAGCCGGTACATGTAGGCCTGCATGGGCCATGAGAGCAAATAATCCTACTGTCTTAAGAGCTACGGTTTTACCCCCTGCGTTGGGACCAGTAATAACCATTACGTTAGGGTATATAGACTTCTCATCCCCTCGGCTACCAGTTTCGCCTGGACCTGTACGATCAGTAACAATCGGGTAGCCTAAAGTTAAACTAATGGGCACCGCGTTCTGTGATATCAATGGATGACGAGCCTGAACCAGCTTGATTGATCTCCCAATAACTGTATCGTCAAACATATTCGGCGCTATACCTGACCATTCTATTGAACAACGTCCTTTGGCAATAGCCAGGTCCAACCTTCCTAACAGGGATAAAGTTAACTCTAGCTCAGAACCTGACTCCGCAACTAAATTAGATAAATCCTTAAGGATCCGTTCTTCCTCTCTTTGTTCTGATAATAATGCCTCTCGCCACCGGTTACCGAGTTCGATAGCTCCCATCGGTTCAACAAAAACAGTTGCACCGCTATCCGATACATCGTGGACAAAACCAGGAACCTGTGACTTGTACTCAGTCTTGATCAATAAAACTAGGCGGCTGTTACGTTGGGTAATAATTGATTCTTGTAATACACCCTGCCTTTGGCCTCGTCGCAGGCTACGATCCATAAATTCGTTAAGCTGCTTGTATGCGTTTCTAGTATCCTGTCGCAGTTGATATAAATTATCGCTGGCACCATCTAAAATTTCCCCACTCGGACTGATACAAGCCCGGATAGCCGTTTCCACAAGCTTCAAATCAGGAATATTCAACGCAATACTGTTCAGTAGCGGCAAATCCACTCGAGTCTTCAAATTATTTTGATTAACCCGAGAAACCCTAACTAACTCGCCGATTGAAAATAATTCTCCACCTCTCAAGACTCCGTCTAAAAGCACTCTTCGGATCCACTCATCTAAATCCTCATCTGGCCCAAACTCCAAACCGCCCTTTTGGTCAAGTAAAGTCCTCGCTTCAGTGGTCTCTTGTAACTTAGATGCGATATCAAAAGGTGAAGTAGATGCTTCCAAAGCCAAGGCGGCTTTACGACCTTGAGAAGTTCGAGTCCAACTAGATAATTTGGCCTTTATTTGATCAAATTCTAACAATGTACTGGAGCGTTCAAAGCTATCAGTATTTAATATGCTGAGCTTAATGTCAGAACTCACAGAATTAGCACTCACAAATTCTCAATATTCTAAAGTAGAGCACTTTGGTCTTGGATGTATGCCATTCTTTAAAATCTACTGCCAAGTAATTGGATATAAACTACTTTCTTTTAAAGAAAATGCAACAGATTCTAACGTATCTCGCCTTGGATTCCGGACATTTAGCCGCCTGCCAAGAGTAATATTTTTCAAATTATCCAACATGGGGCATTTTTTAATCAAACCATTTAAAGTGAATTTATCTCCACCTAATAAAACAAACTGCATATCATTCAAATAGGGAGTGAACTGATCCTTAACAGCAAAACAAGTTTTTTCATAAATCAACTTTATTTGCCCTTCCCTGATACGAGAATATCGTTTTTGTGACGTGCCTCCAGCCGAATGTCGTCCTTTAACGTATCTTGTATCGGTTTTGGAAGAAATCAAGCGATCACCTTCGTAAACCGCAACTGCAAATCTGCCAAGACGTAGTAATACCACTCCAACATTGTATGAGCTTTGTAAAATATCTTGGAGAGGCAGCAAATTCCATGTATCCGACAATCCCGCATGGGTTAGAGGAAATGGAGGCACAATGATTAACGCCTGCCCACCATTCCGCAAACCAATTAATCCCGTTTCAGATTCCAATATTTTACGATCAAGAGTTGCCAAACGCTCCACCCAAGGCAACTGAACCGGGTCTTTAGCACCCATAAACCCGGATTGATCACCGGGCTTCAAGTACAGGCTGGAAACTAATTGATTAGAATCGGGATTGATCTTGCTCAATAAAGTATCAAGCTCTTGTTTATTAACTTGTTGTCCAGCGGATATACCTAGGTCATTTAATATAATATCAGTCATACCTAGTGCCTGATTCTACCACGAGACAGGCTACGGGCCGGATATAGAACCCGAATTATACTTATCACTTTAGCTCAACTACTTAATCAGAAACCAATATGCTATGATCCTATCATAGACAATTATATAGGAGTTTCAGCATGAAAGGCCGAGTTGTTGTTGTAAAAGAATATGGCAAACCATTTGAAATTCAAGAATACGACGTACCAGAACCAGAAAATGGAGCAGTTCTGTTACGAATGACGCAAGCCGGTATCTGTGGATCCGATCTCCATACTTGGAGAGCCGACCAAAGCCAAGAGCATTTGCCAATACCTGTAAATGGTCGGGTAATGGGACATGAGGGCACGGGAGTGATAGAAGTACTTAGCGACAATGTAGCGACAGATACACTAGGGACGCCCGTTCAGCAAGGAGATCGGGTCATATATTCTGCAGTTTTTCCATGCAACCGATGTCATCTATGTTTGAAGGGTGACACCAATTGGTGTGCGAATCGAGAATATCCAACCGCCGGTGTTCATCCTTATTTCACTGGAACTTATGCGGATTTTCTGTATTTACCACCCCGCCACCCCTTTTTCCGAGTACCAGACGAATTGCCAGATGAAATCTTAGGGCCAGTGAACTGCGCTATGGGCACAGTCACGACCGGATTGCAACGAGCTCAACTAGGAGAAGGGGAGTATGTGGTCATACAAGGAGCTGGAGGGTTAGGGGTGCACGCCACCGCTATGGCAAAAGACATGGGTGCTCACAAAGTAATAGTTTTAGACCGGTTGGAAAACAGACTCCAACTTGCAGAAGAATTCGGAGCTGACCATACCATCAACATCGAAGAATTCAACACACCTGAGACGCGGGTTCGCCGGGTATGGGAATTAACGGGAGGGAGGGGAGCTGACGTGGTAGTGGAGCTAGTGGGTAGAGCCGAGCTCCTCTCTGAAGGGATAGACATGTTAAGTAATGGTGGTACTTTCATTGAAATCGGAGACATCGTTCGCGGTAAGGAAGTATCAATCGATCCTTCAAAGCTTCTCAGCGGGAAAAACATAATGGGATCACGAATGTATCGTCCTTCCTTGATCCCGACTCTACTTTCTTTTTTGGTCAGAAATCAAGACAAACTTCCGTTTGATAAATTGGTTTCCCATAAGTTTCCGCTAGCAGACGTTAACGACGCTTTTGCCAAAGCAGAATGGAGTCAAACCCAAACAGAGATTACCCGAGCCATGCTGATTCCTTAGTTTGTTGAGGCTTGCAATTAATATCTAGAAGATGGAGAAAGAATCATGAAATTCGGATTAATGTATGAAATTCAGATTCCCGAGCCGCACGGGCCAACAACCGAACAAGAGAGATATAACCAAGTATTGGCTCAAGTCGATCTCGCCGACGAGGTCGGTTTCCATTACTTCTGGACAGTAGAACACCATTTTCTACGTGAATTTTCTCATTGTTCCGCTCCGGAAGTGTTATACGGAGCCATCTCCCAGCGCACCAAAAACATTCGAATTGGTCACGCGGTAGCATTACTTCCCGGTAAATATAATCATCCGGTTAGAGTGGCTGAACGAGCTGCTGTCTTAGATATACTGAGTAATGGACGGGTAGATTTAGGAACAGGTCGCTCAACTACGTTGATAGAAATGGATGGCTTCGAAGTTGACCCTGAGGATACCCGAGGACAATGGGACGAGGCTATCAGGATGATCCCTAAAATGTGGACAGAAGATCCCTTTACACACGAGGGTCAATTTTACACAATACCTCCACGATCAGTTGTTCCTAAACCGGTCCAAAAGCCTCATCCACCTTTATGGGTGGCCTGCAGCCAGCCAGAAAGCTTTAAAAACGCTGGTGAGATGGGATTGGGTGTGTTGTGTTTTAACCTTGGAGGCCACGACCAACTAGTTGAGAGAATCAACTTATACAAAGAAGGACTTAAGGATGCTAAGCCCGTTGGTAGTTTCGTAAACGACCAAGTCGCAGCATTATGTGTGATCCACTGCGGGGAAGATGATGAAGAAGCGCGACGAATTGCCGGACCCGAAGGTGCCTGGTTTGTTAACAAAGCTGAAGAACTTTACGCACCTTGGCAAGGACGTAACGTCCCAGATTCCTATCAATTTGCTGTCAGTGCTATTCAAACTGAACGGTCTGAAAAAACCGCGGAAGACCATCTCGCATCAGGTGCTTTCGCAATGGGTAATCCCGATTCGATCATAAAGGTATTGAAGAAATATCAGGAGGCTGGCGTAGATCAAATCCTATGCTTTATGCAAATGGGGAATTTATCGCATTCAAGAATAATGGACTCAATCAAGTTATTCGGCAAACACGTAATTCCATATTTCCAGTGATTGCGCATAGGAATTACAACGGCAATCTAGAGTTAATGGGTAGGACACAGGCTATGGAGTTTAAACTCCATAAGCAGCAAGTATAGCTATAAGTGTCCTTGGCCAAAGTAACTTACTTTAATCAGAGGAAGGTAGCTTTCTTGGTTCTTGTAATTCCATAGGAGTTCCGTCATATTTAAGGTCACATTTACCGGCTTTGGTTACCAGAACCGAGACTGCCCCATTGGCTGCATTAAACCGTTTACCTAACGCAAGGTCCTGAGCATCATCGGCCGGCTGAGCTCCCTGAAAAGCTGCCTCTGAACCTTTGGCCTGCAACAGGATATCTCCGTCAGTCAATTCACCATCACCACCTTTGGTCACCACCATTTCAGCTCCACCTGGACTAACGTATCTCTGACCTGTTTTAACCATTCTTCACATACCTATTGTATTTAAGTTTAGTAACGAGTTCTTACTGTGAATCCTCATAAAGAACGACTCCTCGAGCTCAGATTATAGCTAGAACCATAGATTGGGTCAACGAATTATTTACATGTAGATTATCTAAAAAGTTCGGTATAATTAACTCAAGATCGCACGTATCGCTGTTATTATCTGGTTTGAATCAGGGATACAATAACTTTCAAGAACAGGGCTATACGGTATCGGAACATCTGGAGCACAAACTCGCTTCGGTGGAGTTTTCAGAGATCTAAACGTATCTAAATCTTCAGTGATAACAGCCATGATTTCGGCTGCTGCGCTACCTGTAGTACATGCCTCATCTACTATTATCACCCTCCCAGTTTTTCGTACCGATCTGTGAATCGTCTCTCTATCCAATGGAACCAATGATCGAGGGTCTAAAATCTCTATAGATATTCCCTCGGGCTCCAATGCCATAGCTGCTATCAAACTTTCATGTACCATCTCTGCTATGGCAATAACAGTTACATCTCGACCATCCAATTTGATATCGGCCTTTCCGAAAGGAATAGTATATTCTTCCTCCGGAACAGGACCGGTTAAATCGTCTAGCCCAAAAGCTTGATGTTCAAAAAATATCACTGGGTTATTGTCCCGAATGGCTGTCTTCATCAATCCCTTGGCATCATAAGGAGTTGATGGCATCACTACTTTAAGTCCGGCTAAGTTCAGAAACAAAGGATGCGAACTTTGACAATGCTGGGCAGCCGCTGCCCTTCCACTCCCAGTGGATGCCCTGAGAACTAGAGGGAAAATTGCCTGACCTCCTAACATATAGTGAGTTTTAGCCATCTGGTTCACAATTTGATCCATCGCCGTAAAGGCGAACGTCATAAGACCCGGACTTACGATAGGCCTATACCCACTACCGGCTGCGCCGATTCCAGCGCCTATATACGCATCCTCAGAAATTGGACAAACTTTGACTCTAGAGTCGCCAAATTCAGGTAACAGGGCCTCCAGTGGTCCCAGGCCACCACAAAGGTGGAAAACCTGAGAATCCCTCCTCATTTCTTCTTCAAAAGCTTCTATCAGGGCTTGTACAAATGTAATTTCTCTCATGGACCCTTTCCTTAACTATATGATTGTCCGGTTAGCAATCTGACGGTTTTTATGATGCGAAAACTTGAGTCAAAGCATCTTCTGGTAGGGGAACGTCTCCTGCTTTGGCAAAATCTACAGCATCCTCGACTGAAGATAAGACCTCCCGGTCAATGTCTGCCAAATCACTCGACGAAGCTAGACCTTGTTCCAGAATTTTGTACCGTAACGTTAGAATTGGATCATTTAAAGAAGGGTTAGAAGATGATGCGGATTCTCCATCAGTCGATTCGTCGTCAACATATTTACGATACGTTTTACACTCTAATAAGGTTGGGCCTCCCCCAGTTCTAGCTCGTTCTACAGCTTGTTCCATAGTTTCGCGTACTGCCAAAACATCAGTCCCATCGACTGTTATTCCAGGTATCCCATAAGAAACCGCCCTGACAGATACATCTTCCACAGAAAGCGCGTAAGATGCTGGTACGGCTATCGCCCAACCATTGTTTTCACATACATAAATAACCGGTAATTTCCAAATCGAAGCTAGATTGATGCAACTATGGAAAGTTCCTTCATTCGATGCCCCATCTCCGAAGAAAGCTACCGCTACATCATCACCACCATCCATCTGGGCAGCCAAAGCAGCTCCCGTAGCAATTGGAAGACCTCCCCCAACAATTCCGTTCGCTCCCATCATGCCAAGTTTAAAATCCGCCAAGTGCATCGCCCCGCCTTTGCCCCGACAGATCCCATTGCTCCTTCCGTAAAGTTCTGCCATCATACCTCGAATATCCATACCTTTAGCAATCGAGTGGCCCAGACTTCGATGGGTGCTAGTTATACGATCCTGCTGGCGTAGAGCCGCACAAATGCCTACAGCAGATGCTTCTTCTCCTTCATGAGCTTGCATAGGGGCAGGTATGTTACCAAGTTTTGACTCTTCAGCCGCTCTACGAATGAATACTCGAATCGTAACCATCTGCCGGTACATTTCCAGAACATTCCGATCATCCAGAGACATGTCTAACCTCACTCTGACGTTTTGGCTCTCAGTAAAGGGGACTATTCACGTGTTCTCCAAACGCTTTCGTCATCTCCAAATAGTGGACGAATTTTCTTCTAGGCCAAAAACTATTTTGGAGATTCGACCGTTAAGAAGACTCACCTTGTAATCTGACAAGAAAACTTCCTTCTCCTAACGGAGTACCATCCAAAAGAATAGCTGCAACATACAAACCCGGGCCCTGGACTGGAATACGAAATGCTTTAATCTGCCGTTGAAATAATATCCCCTCTTCCCAATCAATTGCCTGAGTAGGAGGTGGATCTAACGGCATCCCCGGACCCTTGATAGCTACCATTAGATGATGAGTTCCTGGAACACCTCCGGCAATACAAAAGGCCAAGTTCAAGTCTATTTCCGCTAAAACACGGGGAGCATTTTCTACAGATTCCGGCAACCTGGGGAGATCGATAAGATCTACCACATCATTCAAGTTCAATTGACCCTCACTACCCTCGTCAGTACCACGACAAAAGATCGCGTATTTAAGATATGGTTCTTTTGGCAAAGAAGTCAAAAATGTACTCCTGTCAGTAGGGATGAATCATTTTACCACGCCCTTTGACGGCAGAATCAACTTGATCAAATTCCCATATTGCTAAAGGGTAATTTTATTGAGACACTTGATTAACTTTGGATCAGAAGAGGAGAGCGGCCATGGAATTATCGAGTGACAAGTTTTCTCAAGGGATGAACACTTCTCAATACGTAGATTTCATCAAGGTCAACAAGCAACCATTCCTAGATATCTACTCAACTACCGAAGTGCCAGAGCCAGTGCAAAACTTTTTTGATACTCCTGGTCAAAGGATAAACCTAGCTGTGTTTACCTCAGATTGGTGTGGGGATGCCATGAGTACAACTCCAGCCATATTAAAATTGGCTGATAACACAGATAATATAAATCTTGAAATATTTAACAGAGATGATGAACTAGAACTCGCCAACAGTTTCTTACCAGAAAACAGGGCTGGGACTACTCCTATATTCGTGGTATTAGATACGGATATGCGCGAAATTTCAAAGTTTATTGAAACCGCCAGGTCACTGGTACCGAAAATAGATGCCATGGATGAACAAATTAGCAAAGAAGTTGCGGGAGAGGGAGATAACGCTCGAGCAGCTGGTAGAGGGAAGAGAACCGCGTTCAGGGTTTCTCATGCAGGGGAATGGAGTAATATAATTTTAAACGAGTTCAAAGAAATAGTATCAGAAGGACTTAAGCTACCATTAGACCGTAGGCCGACTGAAGGCGGTACGAAGTGGCCCCCAGAAGGGTAAACACAGTAATCCAAAAATTCAGACGTTAGGTTAATGAAAATGGCAGATGGCATTATAGGTATGGAAGACATGGACGCAATTTTTTCCGTCACTGACTCCTTTGGAATACACAGAGAATCAGTAAGCGTAGAACTAAGTAAAGAAGATCCAGGCTCAATACAACAAGAAGACGACCAATCTTTAGGAATAACCATACCCGCCACTATCCCAATAGAGGTTTTCGCAGAGACATTACGCCTGGAATTAGAATCTCTCGGATTCCTTCCTGCCGAACCTGAAGAGAGCTGAACAAGGGATCGTTTTATCCAGATAATAAATTATTATCTTGGATAAAACGATCCCTTGTTCGAAATCTTGAGTGAAAGTTAATAGCCGGGTTCTCTCCATTCGAAAGCTAATGTTGCGTACCGAACAAACACTGCTCCGCCCGGAGCAGCGATTGGACCATTCATTCCTAAAATAGCTATTGTATATTGATCACCTGGTTTAGGCTCGGCGGTCATAACTATTCGCTGGGGCACATTAAAACCTTGAACTGTAGCCCTTTCTCGATCACATTCGCCATTAATCCATACTTCACCGTAATCATCAACACACGTTTCGAAGAGCATACGGGAGCCGGCCAATTCCCTACCACCCACGGTCTGAGGTAACGTTACTTTTATACGGTACCAAGCGAATGCGACCCCTCTAGAATGCCATTTCGTCAAATCTTCTCGAATGTCCCAACTGGAATCATCAAAATCAGGCAACCTAGCGGGAGTTCCCTCTAATTCTGAAACCACTCCTTCATTTGGCTGACCTGGTACCAGTCCTGGTGCGAACCTCCATACACCATTTACCGACTGTAGATCAGCGCCGTCCTGTAAATTAAGTGTTGCTCGTGGCATAAAATAAATCCTCCTTCATGCTTAAACTATATCCTGATTTCCCGTGAAATAACTTTAAACACCCACTATACGTATACCCGAATGAATTTTATAAATCCGGTTAATGTTAACTAGTAATGGTGTGATTTGCTCTACATAATTAGAATTAGCTAACCCACCGCCATCAATTGGCCTCAAAGTCGGAATTTTATTTGTTAAATCGAACGCTAACTCTTTGGCTGATGTATTGTTTGAGCAAATTATTACGTCTCCTTCCATGTTTACAGCTTGGTCCAAAAGCTCTTCTGCGCTAACATTTTGGAAAGCTGAAACGATAAAGGAATTCGGCAGTAATTCCTGAGATTCTTGAGCAGCAGAACCAGCTTCAACGGTCACAGCCCTAGCTCCTATACCTCGTTCAAAAGTCATTGGAGCTATCACGTTTATCACAATTTTGCCATCAAGAGTCCCATTCAATTGCTCTAGCAACGGCCGTTGAGCATCGTATGGAACAGTCAGGAAAATCACCTCGGATTGCCTAGCAGCATTGAGATTATCAGGTCCTTCAATCGATACATGTCC
>CAJXEF010000055.1 GCA_913052545.1 uncultured Chloroflexota bacterium | reverse complement strand
ACATCGTTAGCCTGACCCATCACCAATCCGGCACGCGCATCTCTAAAATATCTCTCAAATGGTAAACGACCCGCAAACGCTGTACCACCGAACATAGTCATTAAATCTGATGTAACTCTTACCCCGACCTCTGAGCAAAGGACTTTAGCCTGTAAAAGAGGAAGTATAGATGTTGCTCTGCCAGAATCGGCCATATCAGCGGCTATATGTAATAATCCTCTCGCCGCCTCTATTTGGGCGCTCATTTCTGCCATGCGTCTCATGTTTATTGGGTTGTCCAACCTACGGCCCCCACTGGGAAACCGTTTATTACCTTCGATGCAAGCTATCTCAAAGGCTCCGGATGCGATTCCAAGGTAAGCGGCTCCGTATGTTAGGATTAGGCAAGGACTCATGTATTTGGTCATTACTGGCATACTTTTATCTTCCAGCTCTATTCCTACGAGGTTTTCTTCAGGTACAACTCCATTAAATATCATGGGAACGCTACTGTTGCCCCGCATACCCAGCCCATTCCACTCCCCAACCGTCTCCCACTCGACCTCATCATTCTTAAACATCAAGAGCTCTGGCGGACCTTCTGTTCTGCCCCCTTCAACTCTGCAGAACATTATGTAATGGGTAGCATGGCCTGCTGATGTTACATATGATTTTCGGACGTGGTCAATATGCAAACCTCCCTGAACACGTGACAGTGTAGTAACAGTTTGAGGAACGGGAGTCCAGTCATCCCCGGTCTTCCCTGCAGGTTCACCTCCTGGAGCCGCTGCAAATACCTCTCCTTTCAAGAGTGGTTCTATATAGCGTTTAAGTTGATAATTCGTTGGAATCTGGCTAATAGCTTCAACAGCCTCAAGATGCATTTTGTAACACATCGCTGTAGATGGACATTTCTTTGAAATCTCTTCAACAATCAAGCATGTAGTAACCAAGTCCAGACCAAGTCCTCCATATTTTTTAGGCACCCTCATAGACCACAGTCCAGCGTCCCTCAACGCATTGAGGGATTCTTGGGGAAATTCTGCGTTAGAATCGTAGCCCGCAGCTCTTGGTCCGATCTCTTGTTCTGCAATACCCTCGGTCCGGTCCTTCCATTCCCGTTGATCTTTAGTCAAAGGATAATAATTCATTAAACACCCCTGTTAGTTTTTGTTAAGAATTGGAAGTCATATTATTGTTAGTGGCCAACAAAGCGGCCAATATCCCTAAATTAAAATACAATTATTATTCAGGCCTTTATAACTTAACAGGTTTAAAACGTAGGTAAGATTATATATTGGAGGGTAATAATTGGAAAACTGATAAATATATCAAGCCGACTGACAATAATGACTTTTAAGAGTTCCATAATAATTCTGGGGCATCAGAGTAGAAATACCCATAGTTCGCGCGAAATTAACCTACGGAGATGATCTTGGGTGTACAGACCCTATACGTAAAAACCAAATCGAACATATGGATAGAAGTGTAAATATGATTGATATAGTGAAAGCCGCCGTATAATTCCCGGAAATATCAAACAATAACCCTCCTAATACCGGGCCTACCGCTATCCCAATACCCCTCCCGATCTCAACTAGACCCATAGCCGATCCCAAGATGTTTGGGGGAAACATATCTGTAGCCTTTGCTCCGACTATCAAGCCCATAGTGCCCTCACTTAATCCAGCCAGTCCGACATAAATGACCAACGGCCACAGCCTTTCTCCTCCTCCAAATAACAAAACTAAGATGATTGAACTGATAAACATAGCCATAGTCACCGTGTAACACACTTCCCTCCCAAATCTATCCGATAAAGCTCCAGTAACGGGGCGACCTACCATATTAAGCAATCCGGTGACCCCTATCACACTCCCAGCCTCTAATGGGCTGTACCCTGCTATCAAAAAAAAGGCTACCAGGTGCAGGCGGATAATCTGATTACCTATACCCCCAAATATTCTAGTAGTAACCAACACCCACACTTCCCAAAATGCCAACAAATCCTTTATAGATAGACTAAGAGAATTAGATAAGTCACTTGGGATCCTAACTTTCAAGTCAGGTACTTTCGCATCAACCTTTGTAGAATTTACCGGAGATTCAGCACGTGACTGTAATAGCTTATATGGTCTTTGAAAAAGGAAATTAGCTGGCGTGACCAACAAGAAAAAGATGCCCCCAAATATCTGATAGGAGGTCCTCCATCCGAAACTAGCCACCAACACTGAAGCTAAAGGCGTAAAGATTAGTTGCCCAGCTGGATTCCCAGAATCTGCTAACCCTAGTACCCTGCCGGTTGTATTGGGAAACCAGGGTGCTAATACAGCTGTATTAGAGAAGGACGAAACGGAAGTTTGCCCTATAGCTTCAATGACACTGTAAAGTATAAACAATTGCCAGAGATCAGTGGCCAGACTGCTTGCCAACCATCCCAATAGGATAACGAAACCTGCCAGAGAAAACATCACTTTGGGGCCGGCGTTATCCAAGAATCTTCCGAGGAATGGCGCACTGAAAGCTCCAACCAGTCCGGCTACCGAGAACAAAGCAGCAGTCGCCGCAGCTCCAGCGCCAAATGTGTTGAGTAAGGCCACAAAAAAGACGGGCTCGCTATTTTTTATGCCACCTTCGACGGTTAAATTGATAAAGCTTAGACCAAAAATGGCCCAACCGTAGTGAGCTTTTTTTCTCAGAGCCAGGATAAGTCGCATATTATTTATATAATACTTCTTCCGTAACTAAAATTAACATCAAAACCATTAAAATTGGACCACAGTGATAAACCATAATCCTATCACTAGACGCCATAACAAATTGTGTCGGTATTTCGAAGAACTCTCATTTTGACGATATTGGGATATTGGAGTAAAAGGACAGTGCAAACCTCTATACCAGAGAACGTAAATTTGTTCTAATCAACGATGGATAAACCTCAAACATAACCACAATCTATATTAGGTGCTTCCGATATAATAATGACACCCTTGAAGGATACCTTAGTGAAAAATAGGTTACTTCTATGATAAATAATTCAACTGTTTCTAAAAGGTTACGCACCCTTCTAATCTGGTTTGCTGGCTTAATCGTCACACTGGCTTCAATAATACTCGTCTCTAAAGCTGCACTTTTAATCTTATATATCTCCCCTAATCCAAAACACCCGCCCGTGGATTTCACCGGTGAATCAATTGGCATAACCATAATATGTTTTCTGATCGGGGCTTTCAGTGTAATAGTTGCGCAATCTATGGGGATGCCAACTAATAAGAGTTTCTTGTCTAAAAATAAGTTTGCTTTAATTGGAAGCATAGTAGGCCTCTGCATAGCTCTTTTAATTGGTTTGGGGTTAACCATCATCCAAATAAACAGTATAGATGGCCAATCAGTCACCTCTACAGGTTTAGCAATTCTTTTTGGTTTAACGATCGCATTATTATCATCAATCTGCGGATCCACAATAAGCGCTGTGATGAAAAATATTCTACTGACTTTATCTTGATATATAAAACATTACCTCGATGGATTTTCTCCCGACAACCACTTAAATCATCCCCAACTTAATCAGATTGTTCTAAAAAACCCATTCCGGTATATTAGTATTGACAATCGTTATTTGGCATAATGCAAATACCGGGTATTTATTAGTCATATCAACTCACTAACAAGCTAGAAGGATTGAGTAATTGGCAGAAAAATACCGTCTATACCAAGAACTATCATATCTATGGCCTTTGATAAGTCCAGCGTCAGAATACGCTGAAGAAGCAGCTTTCTGGTCAAAGACTTTAAAAACCAACCTAGGTCTCGGACCGCACAGCATTCTAGATCTTGGCGTCGGAGGGGGTCATTTATTATCCCATTTGACCTATGAATATCGAGCTACAGGCGTTGACCTATCCCCTAAAATGCTTGCTCTATCGAAAGAGTTAAACCCTGATGTGACCCATCACATAGGTGACATGAGAAACATCCGACTCGGTAAAAAGTACGACGCCGTACTAATCCACGACAGCATCTCTTATTTGTTAAGTGAACAAGATTTATCAGAGACGTTCGAAACCGCCAAGCAACATCTACGAGTCGGAGGGATATTGTTATTGGGTCCGGAGTGGACGAAAGAGACCTTCCCCGGAACCACTGTAATGCATTGGATAAAGGAAACTACTGTTGGAGAGCTAACCTGTATCGAACATCTACACGATCCTGATCCTGAGGACACAACTATTGAATCAACATTTTTTTATCTTTGGAATGATGCAGGACAACTGAGAATAGAGGAAGACCACCACACTACGGGTTTATTTTCCAGATCAATCTGGATTCGACTACTCGAAAGCATTGGGTTCACAGTAAGCGAAGACTTTTTCCCAAGATATGAAGGCGGCTACGGTGGTCATCTAATAATCGGGCAGCTCAATAATACTTAGATATGAGATCTGATTGGTTCAAAGCCCATCCTCAAGTGAAACTATGCACATCTGTTCCTGTTTTAGCTTGGGCTTTTTATGATTTCGCCAATACGATCTGGGCTCTGAATATTTTGAGCCTTTATTTCCCTCTATGGGTTGTTCAGGATATGGAGGCCAAGCAATCAACCCTCAGCATCACCCTATCTAGCTCTATGCTCTTAGTCGCAATTGTAAGTCCAGCTTTAGGTGCCGTGTCGGATCAGACCGGAAAACGTTTACAGTTTCTTGCGTCAGCGGTATTAATTACGGTTATATGTACTGTTCTGTTCGGACTTCCTCATAAACTGGGATTTACATTGGGGCTCTTCATAATCGCTAATTTTGCTTATCAATCAGGCAACGTTTTTTACGACTCACTCCTCACTACTATCAGTCGATTTGAAATTCGAGGAACAGTTTCGGGGTTAGGTGTTGCGTTCGGGTACGTTGGTAGCTTCGCAGGAATTATATTGATAGCCCCTATAGCTAGCAACTGGGGTAGGGTATCAACATTTATGCCAACTGGCGTCGCATTTCTTTTATTTTCACTACCATGTTATTTATTTATTAAAGAAACCCCTTCAGGGAAAGGTTTATCTGTAAATTTATTAAAAGAGAGCTATGTTCAAATTTATCAAACCATCAGACAGCATTCTCAACACATCAATTTATTCCGTTTCATTGCTGCCAGATTTCTATATGTAGATGCAATAAATACCTTGTTAGTGTTTATGGCAATCTATTTAACTGAGGTAATAGGATTTAACGATTCCACAGTAAGAGTTCTGCTACTTACATCAGCCTCGAGTGCCATAATAGGGTCTTTTTTATATGGAAGGCTGACTGACTACTTAGGTCCCAAAAACACGTTATTTATCATATTGGCTCAATGGATAGTAGTTTTTATCGGATTGGCTGCCACGTCCTCTCCTTTATTTATTTGGGTGATAGGATTCCTGACCGGAACCGCCCTTGGAGGAACATGGACAGCCGATCGGACTCTTTTGACCAGATTAGCCCCTCCTAGTCAAATTGGAGAGTTTTTTGGGTTGTACCAACTAGCAGGTAAGTTCGCAGCCGTCATTGGCCCATTGATTTGGGGAGTAACTGTAGAAAGCCTAGCAGAATTGGGTAACATGCGTTTTAGGATAGCCATATTAGCCCTGTTGATTAATGTGGTTCTCGGGTTATTAACATTGACATTAGTAAAGCTACCGACCAAGCAACCAAACGGACTAGATAACATTGACTAGCTATTGCTACACCACTAAACTCCGCCAAAGAAATCATAATCCTATAGGTTCGAACAGGGCTTAAACAGATAATAGGATGCCTCGGTACCGCTGAGACATGCCCGCAAAATCACGCGAATACTCCACTAACATCGAGAGGAGAGAAAATGCCAGAACCCAATAGACTACCACTTCCTTTAAAAGGTATCCGAATACTTGATGCCACTCACATCGTTGCAGGACCATTTTGTTCCCTGATATTAGCCGATATGGGAGCGGAGGTAATCAAAATAGAAAGGCCAAGAACTGGTGATTTGGCAAGAGAGAGAGGTCCATTTATTACAAGCCCTGATGGTGAACAGGTTAGTTCACGGTATTTAGGCATCAATCGTAACAAAAAGAGCGTGACATTAGATCTCCGGAATCCCAAATGCAAAAACGCTTTTGAGAAATTAGTTGAGTCATCTGATGTACTTTTAGATAACTGGGGTCCGGGGGCATTTAACAGGTTAGGATTAGGTTATGAACACCTTAAAACTATAAATCCAAAATTGGTTTACGCCACCATCACGGGTTACGGAGACAGTGAACAGCTACGTGGTCCTTATTCCAAATGGCCTGCCAACAACCTAAGTATCCAAGGCATGTCCGGCTGGATGGAACTCACAGGCGATCCAGAGGGAGCTCCCCAAAGTGTTGGCGACAACATAGGAGATTCAATACCGGGACTATGGACAGCTCTAGGAATTGTCCTAGCTTTAGAAACTCGTAGGCAAACCGGCATAGGCCAACATGTTGACATGGCGATGTACGAATGTATGGTGACCCATACCATCAGCAACATGAATTCTTATCAGGTAGATGGACAAAATCCAGGCCGTAGTTGGGATCGCATGGCAAGTGCAGGATTAACCTTCAAAGCCAAAGACGGATATGTAGTTATGGCCGGAGTCCGGCTCGAGGAGCGATGGCGTAAATTATGGTCATTAGCAGAGCGCGAAGACCTTTTGGCGGACCCTAGATACCTTGGGAAAGGGGGAGATGGTGAGTTTTATTTTAACCATATGATCCCAGCCATCGAAGGCTGGTCAAAAAACCATCCCAGCTGGGAAGTAGTTGATAAACTTACAGAAATCGGGTTTTCAATGGGAGTTGCTCAAACCATTTCCGACTTGGATAATTGTCAACATTTGCAAGCGCGGAATATGTTTGTGACCACAGAAGACACCATAGGTGGCCAGTTTAAATCGATTAAAACTCCTATCAAGCTAACATCATGTGAAGACTTTCCTGCCACAAACCCTCCCCGTCTCGGAGAAAATAATCATGAGATCCTTACGACATTAGCTGGGCTCACCCTAGAAGAGATACAAGAACTAACATCCGAAGGAGCACTTTAACAGGCTCCTCTGGCCTACAAACTCGTTATTAAAACCAAATCACTATTTAGCTAACGCATCTGGAATGCGGAACCCAAACTCGTCACAAGCACTGGTTAATTCATCTATGAGAAATCCCCTCCAAGTCATCTGCTCCAGTGAATGTTCTATGGGAACATCTAAGCGAAGAGTAGCTAGTTCCCTATACAAAAACGCTTGCTCTCTGAACTCTAATAAATTACCGGACAATACACTAGCACTCCTCACATTTACATCCCATAAAGAAGCATCACCAGGTATGTTTTCCAAATGTTGGTATCTATTAAGAATCATTCCCGAACTCTTTGCGCCCCATTTGGGGATACCGGGAATACCATCTGCGGCGTCTCCAACTAGTGCCAGGTAATCCGGTATAGATACTGGCAAGACTCCAAATTTCTTTTCAACACCTACCTCATCTAATATCAGTTCCCGGCGACGATCCCAACACACGACATACTGTCCTTTAACCATTTGAGCTAGATCTTTATCTGGCGAACATATAACTATTTGCTCGATTTGCGAATTGTTTGACCATTTTGCAACTGCACTTGCTAAAGCGTCATCTGCCTCGAATTCCGTCATCGGCCATACAACTATTCCCAGAGCAGAAGTAATTATTTCTGCCAGTTCGAATTGACTTCTCAAGTCCTCTGGCGTCCCATCCCCTGTTTTATATCCTGGAAATAATGTATTACGAAAAGATTCGATATTACTGTCAAAAGCACATGCAACATGGGAGACATCTGGCTGCCTCAGCAAGACTATCAACGTCCTCATCAAACCTAGGATAGCACCTACTTCCTGACCATTTGGTGCATCCCTTTTAGGTTGTGCGTAATAAGCCCGAAACAGCTCATACGTGCCATCTACAAGATGAATTTTCAAGTCAACATACCAATTTCAGAATTATGCTAATGATCCCATGGGGTCCCAGGGAGGCAATACAATTGGCTCAGAATCCAAAGCCTTTAGAAGATCATCTGGTAGGTAACTCTTGGGGACAGCTATTTCAAACATATACTCGGCAAACCATGAATCGTTCATCATGAAAAACCCTTTATCTCCAACCTTATTGTCCCAGCTATTCTCCACTCGCCAACGCTTTGGTTCTCCATCCACGACATCGACCCCTGTAAAAAGCATCGCATGGGTCATCCTAGTTTGGTGATATTCTAACCTGGCAGATTTGTCCATATCAAAGTTAGTACCATAAACACCGGGGTAATCAAACAAATCAGCATCCCAAATTCCCTTGTCCCTATGCATTTGCTTACCTGTATCACATCCCATCCAAACAGGCTTACCATCTTGCAACATTTTTAAAGTTAGATCCTTCATTAGCTGTATATCTACATTCAGATATTTGATAGGTGTTCCTCCGACGACATTTCCTAAATATTCTATCGTGAAAGTTTTACCTACTGGGCTAGTTCCCCTTGGATCATGAACGATGCAAACAAATTCTTCCATTGGAGTAACAATGTACTTTTCGGCAAATTGACTAGGAGTCATGTTTCCATCCCTATGAAACTCATTGTCCTTATCAGTCCATTGCCAATTAAATTCTTGTGGAGGAGTACCTAAATGTATACACAAGATCTGGTAGATAGAATTCAGCGCAGTATTCTTAGCCGACCGCATACCCTCTAAACCCTGTTCACTCGCATAACAATCCCTGATTGCCATCGCTCCTTGTCTAACTTGATAATTGATGATGAAGTTCATGCGAGCAGAATTGCTTGAACTCTCCGTTTCTGGCATTACTTCCTTTGGAACCACCCCATGCTTAGCTATCAGACTCACAAACATATCCCATTGGCCCCCATCATTGATAGAGCTTTGCAATAGAAAAGCTACCGTCCGATCGTCCAGAGGCCGATCTGCGGTTTCGATTATCGCTTCCAAAAGGAAGTTGCATCTTTCCAATTTATCCCAAAACATAACGTAGTTTTGACTATATTCAAATTCCTTCAAATTCAAAATATTGCGAGCTTCCGATCGAAATAAATTAAGACCGGCAAACATCCAGCACCTGCCGGATCTGGCCTGGTTAGTAACCGACCAATCGTCTAACACATTGGAAAAGTTGTGAGTGGCATCAGAGATAATTTTATGATTCAGGGCAACTTCGTTGACATCACGTTGAGTAACAATATTCTGCATCAGCTGCAAAGAGGAATTTCGACTGGCTTTGTCTCCAAACTCAGCAACCTGCTCGGAAGTAAGAACAGCACTATGATCAGGCATATTGCCTCCTATTATTACTTTTAATGAACCTCTAGTATCAATCCCAAACGACTGAATTCCAATCTACATTATAATATAGTCATAAAGATACATTCAGGAGAAACCTAATGGATCCAATTTACTTAGATTATAACGCCACAACACCCATTGATCCTGAAATTGCTGAAACTATTTTACCTTTCATAATTCATCATTATGGAAATCCATCAAGTACCCACGCGTACGGTACATTCGCTTCACAGGCTGTTAACAACGCTCGAAAGCAAGTGTCTGACATGCTGAACTGTGATCCCGAAGAAGTAATTTTTACTAGTGGGGGCACAGAATCCAACAACCACGCTATCAAAGGAATAGCCAGTACTTACAGACACAAAGGCAATCATATCATTACCTCTTCTGTAGAGCATCCCGCCGTAGCAGAAGTTTGCAAATGGCTAGAAACTCAGGGATACCGTATTACCTATCTTACAGTCGATAAACTAGGAAGCATAGACACGGTTGAGCTGGAAACCGCCATCACTCCTGACACCATATTAATCACTATAATGCACGCTAATAACGAGGTCGGTACTGTACAGCCTATCCGTAAAATAACTGAAATAGCCCACTCCAGAAACGTTTTAGTACACACGGATGCAGCTCAATCCGCTGGCAAAATATCAGTAGATGTTCAAGATCTTGGAGTGGATTTACTATCTCTGGCAGGACACAAACTATACGCACCCAAAGGTATCGGCGCTTTATTTGTGAAAAAGGGGACATCACTGTCAAAATTGATGCACGGAGCGGGCCATGAAATGGGGTGGCGGGCCGGTACTGAAAACGTCATTCACATAACCGGATTAGGCAAAGCTTGCGAGATGATAAAGGATAATCTAGATGAATATTCCCGTCATATGGCTAGCATGAGAAATTCCCTTCAAACAGGATTGCGCCTAAACATACCTACTGCTTTATTCAACGGACATCCTTCTCAACGATTGCCTAATACTTTAAGTGTTAGTTTCCAAGGTTTAGAGGCAGACAACCTTTTATCTAGACTAAACCGTATTGCGATATCAGCAGGCGCAGCCTGTCACAGCGACCGTATTGAAATTTCATCGGTGCTCCAAGCAATGGCAATCCCACTAGATTACGCTATGGGGACTCTTCGGATATCGACTGGCAGATTTACTACAGGCGAAGAAATAGATATTGCGATTTCTGAAATAACAAAAGTAGTGACCAGCGGATACACAACTAAGTCGCAGACTGGATAGCACGGTTTAACGAATACAAAGTGAAATAGGTGTATTAGAAAATCGAAATTTATTAAAAAATAAACTTCACTCGCAGAGACAAATCATAGCAGACCACGGGTATATCTAATCGGCAATCTGAAAGAATTTACCTTCAGTTTTGATTGCAGGAGCTATCACCATTTCCGCTTTATGGAAATCTTGAATGGTGTAAGCACCGCACATACCCATACTGACCTTCAAAGCACCGATTAAATTTTGGGTGCCATTGGTAACAGACGAAGGTCCAAACAGAATCTGTTGTAAAGTTCCTTTAGTACCAACAGTTATTCTGGTACCTCTAGGCAATTCAGGATGAGCGTTGGCCATACCCCAGTTGTATCCTCGTCCTGGCGCCTCCGTAGACTGAGCTATCGGCGTTCCAATCATCACACCATCAGCCCCACTGACTATGGATTTGCAAAGATCCCCTCCCGTCCGTATTCCACCATCAGTAATAATGTTTACGTAGCGTCCTGTTTGCTGAAAGTAATCCTCCCTAGCAGCAGCGCATTCCATAGTAGCAGTTACTTGTGGAACACCTACTCCTGTCACTTCCCTAGTTGTACAAGCTGCACCTGGGCCTACTCCAACCAACAAACCTTCAATACCTTGCTCCATCAGCTCCATAGCTACGTTATAACTAACACAATTACCCACTACCACCGGGATTTGAAGGCTTTTTATAAGATCTGAGAAAATTAGACCTTGATAACTCTTCGACATGTGTCTTGCTGTAGTAACCGTAGATTGAACAAAGACCAAATCCGCACCAGCCTCAACTGCTGCGGGACTCATCCGCTTAGTATTCTGAGGAGTAAACGAAACCGCACAAACACCTCCGGCCTGTTTGATTTCCGACACCCTCTTCCCTATCAAATCTTCCTTAATTGGTTCTCTATAAACTTGTTGGATGTGTTCTGTCACTTCCGATTGTGGCATAGAGGTTATTTCTTCCAGGACAGAATAAGGGTCTTCATATCTAGTATAAAGACCTTCTGCATTTAACACTCCCAAGCCACCCATCTCATGCATCAATGTAGCAAAACTTGGAGAAACTGCCCCATCCATAGCAGACGCCATAAGGGGTATATCAAAAGTCTGGTCGCCAATAGTCATTTTGGTTGAGGTCATATCTGGATTGATAGTCACTTCTCCAGGCACAATAGCGACATCGTCAAATCCGTAGGATCGCTCAAGTTCTTTAAAAAGGCGCCTTCCCATCGCTTATCACCTCACACCAATTTCTAGATTATTTAGCAACGGACTCTAGCAGGTCAAAACCTAAAAAGCAACCATGACTCATATTTCTATATTTGCGACTTATGTTATGTTGCTCAATTAGTCCCGCATTGACTACTTGAGCAAGCTCCCTCTA
>CAJXEF010000054.1 GCA_913052545.1 uncultured Chloroflexota bacterium | reverse complement strand
TTTTATATTTTTATGACAAATACCAATTTGAATATTATTGTATGTACAGATCCACGGCGTTGCTCATGGATTGAATCTTATGGAAGGAATGGAACGGAACTATTGCAGGAGCTAGTGGATACAGTAGAAGCCTTGGGGATGGAAGAACAGGTCCGGGTGACTTCATGCCGTTGCATTTTTGGTTGTACATATGGGCCAAGAATAGATTTAGTTGACCACAAGTCCGGGCAAAAAGTGTTGTACGGTATTGGTACAGGGGAAGTCAGAATTACGCGACGAGGGAAAGTAAGTTTGCATGAGATACCGGAAGATATATCGGAAATGATAACTAGGTACTCAAACTAAGAGCGTAAATACATTGTCAGTATTATCGGAGAATGAATTTTATGATTAGAGAGATTATCGAAACATGTCAAAAGGGAGTTAATGGAATAGGGTTTAATGAGGTTGTTTTGATGCTTTCCAACCAAGTTTCAACTGCTGAAGTCTATACAGACATGGATGATATTAGATTTAGTGATACGGGAAATATAGTGACTTTTATGGCTGAAGGTGGATCCCATTTGCATATGGATATTGATAAGTTGGCTGGGTTGAGATTCAGATATATTGAGAAGAATGAAAGAGGTGAACCCAGTTATTCAGTCTGGTTTTTAGATAGTAACGATGAGTCGGTTTTCAGAATTTACCTTCGGAAATCGGAGGAGGCCGCTACTAATCAACCTCGACACGAACTTTTTTTGAGCTTAATTGAGAAATATGGGGATTCTGTAACAGTATAGGAAGGATAAGCCAAAGCTATCGCATCGTTTATTTTATTTATGAGAGGCAGGTTCGCATGGCGTCTGCAATCATGGTGGCAGGGGTACGGAGTGGAGTTGGTAAAACTACTATAGCTACGGGTATCATGGGAGCTTTAACAAGAAGAGGGTTGCAGGTTCAACCTTTTAAAGCTGGTCCCGATTATATAGATCCTTCTTACCATAAATTGGCATGCGGAGTACCTTCTAGAAATTTGGACACTTGGTTGATGTCAGATCACGCAGTAGCTGAGTTATATCAACGAGCGAGCGGATCTAAGCAGATTTCAGTCATAGAAGGGGTAATGGGTGTTTTTGATGGCCATTCTGGCCTTTCAGAGGATGGGTCTAGTGCCCAGTTGGCCAAATTACTGGATACACCGGTAATTTTAGTAGCAGATGCCTCTAAGGTTGCTCGGAGTGTTGCGGCCGAGGTTCTCGGATACCAACACTTTGACCCCGAACTTCGTATTGAGGGAGTGATACTGAACGGAGTCGCTGGCCCGCGGCATTTGGAGTTTTGTGCTCCCCAAATAGAGGAGACTACCGGGCTTCCCGTATTGGGTTATTTACCTCGTAGAGATGATTTAGTTCAGCCGGAACGGCATTTAGGGTTAATCCCAACAGTTGAAGGCACCGTAGTAGACAAATGGTATGATTCTTTGATTCAACAAATAGAAGATACTATAGATCTAGAGCGTATTTTGGAGATTGCCGATTCGGCTAAACCTCCTTGGGTTGCGCCCTATTTATTTCCGGAATTTGATCAGCCTAAACAAGCTAAGATAGCTTTGGCACAGGATGAAGCCTTTAGTTTTTATTACCAAGATTCCTTAGATTTATTAGAAGCCTGGGGTGCCGAACTAATCCCGTTTAGTCCATTGTCTGATAATAAATTGCCTGATGGAGTTGGCGGTGTTTATATTGGTGGGGGCTTTCCTGAAATGTTTGCTGCCGGTCTAACTCACAATGAAGCGATGCGTAAATCCTTGCTCCAAGCGGTTGAAAACGGACTTCCAGTTTATGGAGAATGTGGCGGTTTGATGTACCTAGGTGAAAGCTTGTCAGATTTAGAAGGAATACATTATCCCATGGTGGGAGCTATCCCGGTAGTTTCTTCTATGGAGGGTCGTAGGCTACATTTGGGATATCGGGAAGTAGAATCTAATACCAACAGTCCTTTGCTCTGCAAGGGACAGCAGGTTAGGGGCCACGAATTTCATTGGTCTGTCCTGGAAACTCCAGGAGACCAATCTCGGTCGGTGTACAAGGTGTTAAACCAAGATAACCGGCCCGAGGGTTTTCAGTACGGCAGTGTATGGGCTTCTTATATACATATTCATTTGGGAAGCGATCCGGATCTCGCAAAGAGATTTGTTAGAATTTGTTCTGAACGTACAGAGGTTCTGAATTGAATCAAGGCGACATTGGTATCACCTTATATTATTGATTAAAATTGTCAAAAATTCTTAGAGAAATTGCGAGGAGTTATTAAAATGAGTACTGATGACGCTGCCGAACCGGGTCCTCAATCAGTAAAAGGGCCAAGAATTAATCAGGGATTAGTTATCGTCAACACCGGTAGTGGAAAAGGCAAAACTACCGCTGCAATGGGAGTCCTATTTAGGGCTTGGGGCCGTGATATGAACGTGATAATGCTGCAATTCATTAAGCATACGACAGCAAATTTTGGTGAACAGAGGGCCGCCCAAAAGATCGGAATCACGGTTAGAGCTATGGGAGACGGGTTCACATGGAGATCTCGTGACTTAGATCAGAGTGCGGATTTAGCTAGGGCTTTGTGGGACGATGCGCAGGAGATTATTACAACCGGGGGCTACGATATAGTGATTCTAGACGAATTTACCTATCCGATGCATTATGGATGGATTCCAGTGGAGGATGTCATCGAAACCCTAAAGAAACGGCCAGAGATGCAACATGTAATTATAACCGGTAGACATGCGCCTGAAGACTTAGTTGAATACGCTGATCTAGTTACAGAAATGTCGGTTGTAAAACATCCGTATTCTAGTGGAATTAAAGCTCAACCTGGGATTGAATTCTAGTTGAGGAGATCTTAGTAGTTTTTAGACTATCCGATATACAACGATATAACGAGGTAAGTAATGGCGATTTCTGACTTAATAGACAAAACCCTCGCCGGCATTGCCCCTTTAGATAAAATATCTATGGACTCAGCCCGGAGTCGACAAGACACGCTAACTAAACCTCTGGGAAGTTTGGGTAGATTAGAGGCTCTTTCAATACAGCTTGCCGGAATCTTTGCTACTCCGATGCCGGAGATTCGGCGCAAATGTGTGATGATAGCTGCTGGAGATCACGGAGTAGTTGCAGAAGGTGTGAGTGCATATCCTCAGGAAGTGACTCCTCAAATGGTTTTAAATTTTCTTTCTGGTGGGGCTGCAATTAACGTCTTAGCAAGGCACGTGTCCTCTGAGATTGTAGTTATTGATGCTGGAGTCGCTGCTGATTTGGATCCCCATCCGCTATTAATATCTGAGAAAGTTGGTAAAGGCACTAACAATTTTGCAATCGGTCCAGCTATGACTAATCAACAGGCAATACAATGTTTGGAGATAGGTATCAGAGCTGCTATCAGCGAAATCGATTTAGGTACGGATTTGATAGCTTGTGGAGAAATGGGAATAGGTAATACAACATCTTCAAGTGCTATAACTGCGGCGGTTACCGGTGTTGATCCTGAAGCTACTACCGGTCGAGGAACAGGATTGGAGGATGAAGCCTTAGCTCACAAAGTTGATGTAATCCGGAGAGCTATCAAACTAAATAATGCCGATTCCTCGAATGGATTGGATGTCCTCACTAAACTAGGTGGATTTGAAATCGGTGTCCTGGCAGGTATTATGCTAGGCGCTGCGGCAAACCATCGTCCAGTTTTGGTAGATGGCTTTATATCTGGAGCAGCGGCACTGATTGCTTGGAAATTGAGCCCATTAGCGGTGAATTATTTTATCGGTGCTCACCGATCCGTCGAGCCCGGTCATGGTATTGGGTTAGAAGCTATGGGTATTTCTCCTCTTTTGACTATGGATATGAGACTTGGTGAAGGAAGCGGTGCGGCTTTGGCTATGCCAATTGTTGAAGCCGCAGTTAAATGTTTATCTCAGATGGCTACATTTGAGCAGGCAGGAGTTTCAGAACGAAACGAGGACGATGATGAAGGCTCGAACTGAGTTTTCGGGAATTTATTAACACCATGCTGTTTCGATCTTTTGTCTCAGCTGCCACTTTCTTAACTTCGGTTCCTTTAGGTGGATCGGTTGCTCTGAAAACTAATGAGATCAGTTATTCTCGTGCTTTTTATCCTCTGGTCGGATTATTGATCGGATTACTTTTGTTGGTCCTTGAAAAGGTGGCAGGATTCTTTGTCCCAGATTTGGTGAACGCAGGTATCTTGCTGTTTTCACTGCTAATAATTACCCGTGGGTTGCATCTCGATGGTTTTATGGATGTTTGTGACGGGATGTTTGGGGCTTTTACAAAAGAAAGACGCTTAGAGATCATGCGGGACCCTCATGTTGGCTCGTTTGCGGTGGTTGGGTGCATATGCTTGTTAATATTGAAATTCACATTGTTAGTATCGCTGTGTGGTATGCCACAATCGGACAAATTATGTGTATTGTTAATATTTCCGGTCGTTTCTCGATGGGCAATGGTAATCTTGTTGCAATGTTTCCCGTATGTTCGTCCCGAAGGATTAGGTGCTCCATTTCATTTAGAAAAAACGAAAACTTGGCTAGCATCAGGATTCGCATTTTTAACAGTGGCCCTAGTTGTTATGATACTAGCAAGCTGGTCAGGAATGGTATTGATGATATCGATGTCTGGTTTGGCGTTATTAATCGGGTGGTATGTCACTAGAGCCTTGGGTGGCTTAACCGGCGATGTGTATGGAGCAACTAACGAAATAATTGAGGTTATGGGTTTAATATTTTTAGTCGCATTAACTCCGTTTGGGTTATTTGAGCAGTTTAAAATAGTTATCTGGTAACTTGAAATGGCTGATGTACATTTAAATATAATTATTTTTCTATTAGCTGTGGTAATAGATTTGATAATTGGAGAATACCCCAGCAGAATACATCCTACAGTCTGGATAGGTAAAACGGTATCGTTAGCTGAAAAATTAGCTCCAAGTGGCAGAGCTTTACCCTTTATATATGGGATATTCCTAGCACTCTGTATTCCCAGTTGTTGGTGGTCTATAACATACTTAGTGGGTGCAATTTCACAGAATACCAGCAGTGTGCTATACGTTTTAATCGGAGCCATGTTATTCAAAAGTACTTTCTCTATCCGAATGTTGTTTCAGGTAGCTAGAAGAATGGCTAAATTAGTGGAATCTAATTCTATAGGCGAGGTAAGGACCGGGCTTAGAGCATTGGTTAGTAGAGATGTTAGGGAATTGTCGTTAGAAGAGGCCACAGCTGCTACAGTAGAGTCAGTGTCAGAAAATTTTACCGATAGTATCGTGGCCCCGATGATGGCTTTCGCTTTGTTTGGGTTGCCTGGAGCGTTTGCCTATCGAGCTATTAACACCTTGGATAGTATGATAGGCTATCATGGCAGATACGAATATTTGGGTAAAGCATCTGCTAGATTTGACGACGTAGTCAATTGGGTTCCGTCCCGGGTAACTGCTATATTGTTAGTTATAGGTAGTTCGTTTCTCCCTGGTCAAAAAGTATCGAATGCTTGGCGTATCATGTGGCGTGACCATAGTGTCACGGAAAGTCCCAACGCTGGTTGGACGATGAGTGCTATGGCTGGGGCTTTGGGCATTAGCTTGATAAAAGTTGGGTTTTATCGATTAGGAGACCCGTCAAAAGATATTCAACCGCAAGATATTAAGCGTACTCTCCAGAGCATGGTTTTTGTTGTGAGTGCCTGTGTGACTTTAGCGAGTTTATTGTTGCTGTTGAAGGGCAGGGTTTTTTTATAGTCTCTGGTAGTTTTGGAAAATGAGTGGTTATTTACCCTGAAAACTAGCTGGGATTATTATTAACAGTGGTATTACTTTTACCCAAAGGGGAATATGTCTCAGTCGTCTGATTTAGGCAATTTGTCGGGTGTAACCGGTGGTAATAATTTAGAACGTCCAGTTCACGGAGGGATCAAGCCTTACGAACTAAGGAAGCTTGGTCTGAACCCTGAGGATGTTCTGGATTTTAGCGCGAGTGTCAGTCCGACAGGACAACCAGCAGGTTTATTTGAAGCGTTATCCCGAGCAGACCTTTCTGCTTATCCGGATCCTTCTTCTCTAGAACTGAAGGAAGTTCTTTCAAAATATTTATCAGGAGCCCATGACCAAACTATTGATCCAGACGAGATTCTGGTTGGTAATGGATCCACGGAGTTGATACACCTGATAGCCCGGTCGGAGTTGTTTACGGGTACTAAGGACAGTACGTCGGCTGTTATGATTTTTGCTCCTACTTATAGTGAATACAAGGGTGCCTGTGCATTAATGGGTGCGAGAATATACGAATTCTATGCCGACAGGAATAATGGCCTAAAGTGGGATATCTCTAAAGCTTGTGATCAAATTCGAAATGTCTCAGGATTAAAATTAGTTTTCCTCTGCAATCCAAATAATCCTACTGGTATTTATGTAGGGCCTGAATTAGTTGAAGAGGTGGCATCGGCATGTGACTCGGTTAATGCCTTATTAGTCGTTGACGAAGCGTATTTGAATTTTGTTGATGCTCCTTGGGATTCTTTAAACCTGCTGTGTTTAGGTAATATCGTACTTCTTCGGTCTATGACTAAGGATTACGCCTTAACCGGATTGAGGCTAGGTTATTCTTTATCTTCATCTTCCGTAACAACCAGACTAGGATCCTATCAGCCTGATTGGAGCGTGAACACACTTGCCCAAATTGCAGGAGAAATTGCGCTAAATGATGTGGAATATTTACCTCACGCAAAAATGGTGGTGAACGCGTCTAAAGAGTATCTCCAGACCGCATTGGGATCTATGGGCTTCTCCGTATATCCAGCTACAGCCAATTTTTTATTGGTTGATTGCGGAGACGGGAATAAGTGGCAAAATTATTTGATGAGGAAAGGGATATTCGTCAGGGATTGTGCTTCCTTTGGCTTGCCCGAGTGTATCCGTATAGGCATTCGCACCATTCCCGATTGTGAGAGGTTAATAGTAGCTATGGATAGCGGTAAAGACATTAACAGATAAATTAAGTAGTTAATAACTTTAGTATTTAAGGGACTTTTCTAAAAGGATTGATTAGCTATGGGACGCATATATATGACTCGACATGGTGAGACAGTATGGAACTCCGAAGGACGGATTCAAGGACATACTGACATAGATCTTTCTCCTCGGGGCAGAGCACAGGCCAAGGCATTGGGACAACGCCTGGAAGATGTTGATTTCGACACTGTATATAGCAGTGATTTAATTCGTGCCAGAAATACTGCAGATATCATAGTGCAAAATAAGCAAGTTGATCTTCACACTACTGAACAGCTGAGAGAATACCATAAAGGGGTTTTCGAAGGGTTGACCGTTAATGAATATAAAACGGAGTTCCCTGAATTATATGTGTCATCCTTGGTAAATGATCTAGATTTTGCTCCAACTGGCGGTGAAACTATAAGAGAAACAAGTGAAAGAATGGCTGGATTCGTATCGTATTTAAAACAGGAACATATGAATGAAACCATACTCATAGTCGGGCACGGTGGATCGTTAAGGTCCGCCGTGGTAGCTATATTGGATTTACCCCTAGAAGCCAATTGGAAATTAGTTATGAATAACTGTGCCCTTTCAATATTTGACGTCTACCCTGATAATTCCGTGATGGTTCTCTACAATGATTCTTCACACATGAAAGGAAAAATCAATTGACTGCTCGCGTTTTAATGGTACAAGGTACAGCTTCGCATGTCGGGAAAAGTGTTCTAGTATCTGCCTTGTGTAGAATATTTCGACAAGATGGGTTTAGAGTTGCACCTTTCAAGGCACAAAACATGTCTAATAATTCTTATGTGACGAGAGACGGTGGTGAAATCGGAAGAGCTCAGGCAGTTCAGGCCGAGGCTGCCGGTGTCGAGGCACAAGTGCATATGAATCCAGTGCTGCTTAAGCCTGAGGCAGATCATATCGCTCAGGTGGTGCTAATGGGTAAGCCGCTAATTTCAGCGAAGGTAAGAGATTATTTTGGATTAAAGGCCCAACTTTGGGAATCTGTAAGTGCTTCTCTCGATATTCTCCGCGAACAGTTTGATATTGTCGTGATCGAAGGAGCTGGAAGTCCTGCAGAGATTAACTTGAAGGCTACTGAAATCGTCAATATGAGGGTGGCCAAATATTCCGGCGCGCCCGTTTTGTTGTGTGGAGATATCGACCGAGGAGGAGTCTTTGCCGCCCTGGTTGGGACGATGGAGTTACTTGATCCTGACGAACGGGACATTGTTAAAGCATTCATAATAAATAAATTTCGAGGTGATGCTAGTTTGCTTACCGATGGTCTAGATATGCTAGAAGCCAGGACTGGTATTCCAGTTGCCGGGGTAGTACACCATTTTCGGGATATTCACATCCCGGAAGAAGATTCGGTTGCTTTAGACTTGCCTACTCACGACAGATCCGTTTCCCTTTTGGACATTGCGGTAGTTAAGTTTCCTCATTTATCTAACTTCGACGATTTTGATCCATTAGGAAGAGAAAATGGAGTAACACTCAAATATGTAGAATCAGTTGAAGAGTTGCAAAGGCCTGATTTGATCATATTACCCGGAAGCAAGACCACCATGGCAGACCTGTCTTGGATGAACAACCAGGGACTGACTAAAGCGATTAAGAATTTGCACTCCTCTGGGATTCCAGTTATTGGTGTATGCGGTGGTTATCAAATGCTGGGCACCAAACTCTATGATCCTGAAGGAATTGAATCAAATATACTAGAGATGAATGGCTTGGATATCTTGCCTATGACTACGGTATTCGGTGGTACTAAAGAAACCCATAGGATACAAGGCCGAGTTCAGGGGAATACTGGTTTGTTATCTAGGGCCGCAGGGGAATCCGTTACGGGTTATGAGATACATATGGGACGGACCACTGGCTCTCAAGTTCAGCCAGCCTTTACGATCCACGACAGATCTGATGTGGCCGTCAACGAAGAAACTTCATTTGATGGAGCTATTAATTCGGACGGAAGTGTTTTTGGCACCTACATCCACGGTGTTTTTCACAACGGAGGATTTCGGAGATCAGTTTTGAATGAATTGGCCAGTCTAAAAGGCGTCACGTTGTCTTTGGATATGAGGGATTTGGTAATAGATCAGGAGTATGACAAATTGGCTGCCTGGGTGCGCGCTAGCTTGAATATGGAACTAATTTATCAGATGATCGATTTGGATGTTGATAACGTTAATGCGGGTCTGATTAGTTGATATGGGTAAATCCACTTTGATATTAGGTGGCATTAAATCTGGCAAAAGCGTTTTTGCTGAAACTTTGGTGAAAGAGAAGACTGGGGCTACCATTTACTTGGCCACCGGACAACCAAGCGACGGTGAAATGAAGCACCGAATTGATGCTCATCAACAGCGGCGCCCTGATTCGTGGGAAACGCTTGAAGAGCCGATGGATATGGTCACGAATCTGAGAGCATCATTGGCGAGGAATAACGGACCTGTTTTACTTTTACTTGATTCACTAGATGGTTGGGTAAGCAACTATCTAATTGAATACGAGGCCGAGGATTATAAAAATTTGGAAGCTTTAGCTTTGAATCATTTATCAAGTTTTCTAAACCTGATAAATGATTCAGATGTAGATGCGTTTATAGTTAGTAGTGAGGTTGGATCGGGATTGGTGTCGACTTACTCGTTGGGCAGACGTTTTCAAGATCTGCTGGGAGTTTTGAACCAAACAGCTGCATTTGAGTCTGGAGTAGTTTACTTAGTAACTGCAGGTATACCGGTAAAATTGAAGGGTTAAGGCGTTTTAAGAATGCTTTTAGGTAGCGCTACTGTTAGGGTTCCTGGAGTTTGCGGTGAGTTAGTCCAGGGTATCCTAGAAAATGCTTATTTTTTAGTTACTTGTCCGATTGATTTTTATTCCAGAGTGCAAGTAGATCTGTCTTCGGAAGGTGAGGCTGTCTCTGGTCCCGAGGACAGCCCCAAGGCTTTAGCTGCAGTTAGAGCTACCCTAGAATATTTGGATGTCGCTGGTGTGGGAGCTCAAGTAACTATTTCTAATCCGATTCCTAGAGGCAAGGGAATGGGTAGTAGCAGTGCCGATGTAATCGGAGCGATTGCTGCCACCGGCTTGGCTCTGGATCAAGAGTTATCACCCATGGCCATAGGCCGATTGGCTATTAAAGAGGAACCAACTGACGGTGTAATGTTTCCTGGTATCGCATTATTTGATCATCGAGAAGGCCTTTTGATGGAAGAGTTGGGTATGCCTCCTCCGATGGAAATCGTAGCTTTTGATTTTGGAGGGATAATAGACACGGTAGAGTTTAACCGAGAAGATCGGCGTATATTGTGGGAAAGTTTGCGTCCTATAACTAACGAAGCTTTAGATTTGGTTAGGCGGGGTATAAATGAGGGTAATCCCACAATGATTGGTAAAGGTGCTTCCTTGAGTGCTCAGGCTAATCAACATATTGTACATAAGCCACAATTATCATCCGTTATTAATTTTGCTGAATCAATTAATGCTGCTGGGGTTACGGTTGGACATAGTGGAACGATCATAGGAATATTGTTAGATGCCAAAGAAAGGAGAGGAAAATCTGTTTTTAAAAAGGCTAAATCCTTGTTCTGTGATGCTGAGTCTGTCGAGCATTTTCGGTTACTCGGTGGTGGAGTTCACAAAATTGGATGAATATTACATGATTAATTAGTGCTTACACTACTAAGTTTTAAAGGACGACAATGATGACCGAATACAATTTAGCATTGATCCCAGGAGATGGAGTAGGTCCGGAAGTGGTGGCCGAAGGGAAAAAAATATTAACTGCTCTATCCAATTTAGAACCTGAGCTTAATTTTACCTATACTGAATTTCCCTGGGGATCTGCGTATTACAGGGAGACAGGTAAAATGATGCCTGATGATGGCCTCTCCGAGGTAGGAAAATGTGACGCTATTCTGTTTGGAGCAGTTGGGGATCCAAATATACCTGACCATATCACGCTACAGGGGTTACTACTCCCGATGCGTAGAGCATTTGATCAGGGAGTCTGTATTCGACCGTCTTATCTGTATCCAGGGGTAACATCACCACTGGCTGGGAAGGAAGCAGGTGAAATAGACTTAGTGATATTCAGGGAAAACACAGAGGGGGAATATGCTCCTGTAGGAGGTAGGCTTTATCCGGGGACGCCTCATGAAACGGTAATGCAAACTAATGTATTCACTAGACGAGGTACCGAACGAATTATAAGGGCTGCATTTGAGCACTGTGTGAAAAGAAACAAAAAGAACCTTGTAACTTCGGTTACCAAATCCAATGCTCAGGCATTTGGGATGGTTTTTTGGGATGAAGTGTTCGAGTCAGTAGCCAATGATTATCCGAATATCAAAACAGAATCCCTATTGGTAGATAGGGTAGCTATGGATTTAGTCCGGTGGCCAGAAGAGTTTGATGTTATGGTGGCATCAAACTTGTTTGCAGATATTATCTCAGATATAGCAGCCGTCGCAACAGGTAGTATGGGGCTGGCCGCTAGCGCTAACGTTAACCCAGAAGGAATCCACCCTTCGATGTTTGAATCGGTTCACGGTGCGGCATTTGATATAGCAGGTAAGGGTATAGCAAACCCATTAGCTACTATATCGGCTGTTGGATTAATGTTGGAACATCTCGGTGAAAATGAGTCTGCTCGTAGAGTCGAGAGTGCCGTAATGAGGAGCCTGGAAGAACGGAGGGTCGTTACTGGTGATTTGGGAGGCCACGCTTCTACGGAAGAAGTAGGGGATGAAGTTGTGCGGTTATTGTCCGCATAATAACTCTGGAGCTAATCCGAATATACGGGATATGATTACAAAGTATTAAATAGACGAGGTACCTTGATGTCTCGCTAGGAATAGCCTATTTAAACCAAACGTTTTGGTTTATCAATGGGCTCCTAACACTACTTGTACAATGCGCTTTTCTAAAGAATACGCTAGGTCGCTCGCCATTTTTAACCTGTCTTGGTCCCCGATACTGCCGATGAATGCTACTCCTAATAGACGACCTACACGAAAGTCTATTACTGTGGATGACATAACTCCAGCAGGGCCTCCTTGGAGTATCTTCAAGGCAGCTGATTCATCATAGAATCCGGAGGTCTCCAGCTTTTGGACTGAGATTAACTGTTGAGTTTCTCCAACGCTGTTACCTACATTTTCTTCAAAGTCTTTGATGAAAATGTCTTTGATCCAGCCGGATACAGCC
>CAJXEF010000053.1 GCA_913052545.1 uncultured Chloroflexota bacterium | reverse complement strand
TCGTCGCGACAATTTATCAATTTTCGCTTGATTGTCTGGGTCATACGCTGGAAATTGCCAAATGCGGTAACGTTGTAAATCAGGAATATATTCGTCCCAATGATTATCACTGATCAATGTCGATCCAGACCTAATATTCTCTTGGATCCATTCTGATGCTGCTACAGCAGGATGTGGATTGGCATATATACTCTGAAAAGCCAAGGCATAAAACCCTGTAAATATTATTAATAACCCGATTAGGACAAAAGTAACCCTACTCAACCATTTGTTTCTTATTACTACCTTATTGCCGTTGGATTCGCATAATGACGCAAACAACGATGGAAGCCTGATTATTAGCGGTCGAGACATTACTTCTGTAACCCACCATAAAAATCGAGCAGCCATCAAGATTAAGAAAGGAACCAGCGGGAAGACATATCTCAAGAACTTGACCTCAAATGACTCAAGAAAAATAAAAGTAGGTATTACACAGGCCAATAACATGAGATCAAATCTTCTGTGGCTCCGACTTGTCAGCGCGAATCCTATGGTGAACAATACACTTAGCCAGCACAACACTCCAAGAGGAATACCTAATCCCCAAACAGTTGATTGATAAATCTGGTAGATAAAGTCCGGGGTATCCACGTATTGATAGGTAAATGGCCAAATCCCAGCATGGTTTGCCATATGAGATTGCGCCTTCAAATCTCGTACAAAAGCTCCAGCATCCAGCAGAGCGTATGGAGTAACTATAATAAAAACTGCGGCTGCTAAACACGCCGCTAACAATGCATATGCCAATGGCCGATAAGCAACCGATACCCGGAAACCCTGACTAGTAGTATACGAACCCTTGATGGCCTGCAAGAAGTAAGGTATTCCCAGAACTATCAACATGGTGACAGCACTTATTTTCGGCGTTAGTGCGAGACCAACCAGAATCCCCAGTACTGCTGAGTCACGCATCCTACCATACTCCATCACCCTCAACATCGCCCAAAAACTCATCAAAATTAAGCACACGGAAAATGTTTCCGGTCTATAAAAGTGACTATTTTGAATATGGATAACAGAAAAGGTCACTAATAAAGCAGCTAGTAAACCCACTTTAAAATGAAACATTCTACGTCCCAACAAAAATACAAAGCAAATGGTCCCAAGATCTGCCAACGTAGATAAAACCCGTGCAAAATATCTGATCTCTAATCCACCTAGATCCACAAATGGATTCGTCAGAAACTGTACTATTACTAATATGTAGATAAGGACACTTCCCAAAGGAAACCAGTGAGGATTTAATGGACTTCTGGCAGAGTCGAGAATTGTCGCAATCCCAGGAAATCCTGGTTGCATTTGGGGATGCGCTAGCAAGCAATCCTGGTATCCAGGTTGTTGGAACAGCACATCGTACATACATTGAGCCCGCATGTAGATAGACCGTTCGTCAGGATGGAATCCAAATCCCGAGTCCCAATCGATACCATGAAGCCTCAATAGCGCAGCTACTACCAATAAGATTGGCAGTAAGATATAAGGCCTATACAGAGAAAACAGCAAGCGAGGTGACCGCGGCATCATCAGCTTTTCCAAGCCATACTTTAGCTAAGTATTGAATCGCAGCATGAGAGCAACAATGCAAACCGTCTAGAGTCGATCCACACTGTTCCTGTGCATCTAGCTTAGATTCCTTTATCAGTGAGAAAAGAGCAAAGATCGGCGGTCCGACAAGAATATCCCCACTCATTGTCGTACCATCCCATTATTTTGACCATTCGATCTTGCATAACCATGGTAGAAAGAGCATCAAAAATACAGCTATGGGCATTCCCTCTGATATCGGAACTAACGATTGGATCTTCTGTGTATTCGAGGATGCCTTGGAGTTCATTCTGGGAAGCCTTTAGAAAAGCCTCATTGATTTGTTCGGGAGTCACATCGCTGGACAAATTAGCAACAAAATCAGTCACGGATCCTGTAGCGGTAGGAACTCGGAAAGCTATTCCGTGTAGCCTTCCGTTTAGTTCTGGAAGTACTAACCCAACAGCTCGAGCAGCACCGGTACTCGTCGGAATAATATTCTGGGCCGCAGTTCGTGCCCTGCGAAGATCTGAATG
Organism: uncultured Chloroflexota bacterium; assembly: GCA_913052545.1. The sequence goes on along the minus strand of CAJXEF010000053.1, from coordinate 10,250 downwards.
CCTCTGGTCCAAAATAGCCTGATCATTCGTATAGGAATGAATAGTGGACATTAGACCATGCTCTATCCCAAAAGCATCATGAAGAACTTTAACCATGGGTGCGAAACAGTTGGTAGTACATGATGCGTTAGACACAATCGTGTGTTGATTCGGGTCATACGTATCGTCATTCACACCCATAACCATAGTAAGATCAACATTACTAGCGGGAGCGGATATAATGACTTTACTTGCTCCGCCCTTTAAATGTCCTGCGGCCTGTTCGCCATCAGTAAATATCCCGGTAGATTCTACTACAAGGTCAACCCCCATCTCAGACCACGGTATTTGAGCCGGATCTCTTTCTGAAAACACTTTTATAGTTCGACCGTCTATTACCAGGTCATCGTTGTTCGCTTCGACTTGGCCGGGGTAAACTCCATAATTACTATCGTATTTAAACAAATGGGCGTTAGTTTTGGCGTCTGTTAAGTCATTTACCGCAGCTACTTCGACTTTACCCGGGTACCTATCCATCGTCGCTCTGGCAACTAACCTACCAATCCTGCCGAATCCATTAATCCCAACACGTGTCGCCATCATACCCTCCGAACTTTACTAAATGGTCTGGGTGAAATCCTAATTCTCCCTACCCACTTGACTGACAGCACTTATAATAACCGGAGTCAACGGAAAGGGGAAGACAATAATTTAATAACAGATATATGGTTATCCACCTGTTTACCCGTTATATATGAGGACACAATTCTCACGATGAAGAGTTCACAAGTTTCCCAAATAATCAAACGCTTTTGAACCGGAATAACTGGCAATATTGCCTAAAGAGGCTTCAATTCTTAGAAGTCGATTATATTTAGCCACTCGTTCAGATCTAGCAGGAGCTCCAGTTTTGATTTGACCCACGTTCCACGCCACGGAAAGATCAGCTATAGTTGTATCCTCAGTTTCTCCTGACCTATGACTCATTACAGCACCCCAACCAGCTTCTCTTGCCATAGTAAGCGCCTCAAAGGTTTCCGTTAACGTCCCAATTTGGTTAGGTTTAAGCAAAACCGAAGTGCCACAAGCCAGTTCAATGCCCTTTTGAATACGACTGATATTGGTAACAAACAGATCGTCGCCTACAAGCTGTACTCTCCCTCCTATCCGTTGCCGTAGCTCCGCCCACCCATTCCAATCATCTTCATCTAACCCATCTTCTATACTAATAATCGGATATAGCTTGGACCATGAGTCATACAAATCCACCAATTCCTCTGCAGACAGTGACTTTCCTTCTCGAGCCAAATCGTATTGGCGAGTATCTGCTTGAAATAACTCAGAAGCCGCCACATCGAGTGCCACAAAAACATCTCGCCCGGCATCATATCCTGCTTTATTAATAGCTTTGAGTACGATCTCAATAGCATCACGATTCGAAGGTAAAGATGGAGCAAATCCCCCTTCATCTCCAACGTTAAGGTTATGACCATCCTCTTCCAAAATCGACCTGAGAGCCTGGTAAATCTCAGCACCAGCCCGCAATGCTTTAGAAAAAGTCTCCACCCCAACAGGCATAACCATGAATTCTTGAATATCTGCTGAGTTTGAAGCGTGCCGGCCACCATTCAGAATATTAAACATGGGAACTGGCAAACTCACGTCCTTCCCTTGTGAAAGATATGACCAGAGCTCCCCATTTAATGGATTAATTGCCAAAGAAGCAGCCCTCGCAGTTGCCATTGAAACCGCCAATATGCCGTTAGCCCCCAAATTACTTTTGTCAGCCGTGCCATCCAAGTCCAACATTTTCTGATCCACTATTTTTTGGTCTAGCGGTGACATTCCAATCAAATGCGGAGCGATAAAGTTATTTACGTTTCGAACTGCTGTCAAAACTCCTTTTGCACCAAACCTAAGAGCGTCTCCATCTCTGAGTTCTAAAGCCTCATAACTCCCTGTGCTAGCTCCAGAGGGAACTAGAGCGCATGCGCGTACGCCATTCGAAAGTTCCACTAAGGCTTCAACAGTTGGATTACCTCTAGAGTCTAATGCTTCGTGAGCCTGTATGGACGCTATAGTAATATTCCCTGAGTTCATACCCACGAGAAATCTCCCGTTTTTTAATCATATCTCGCTTTGGCAGCAGCTACTGCCTTATCAACCGCTTCTTCCGGTGTGGTAGCAACAATTAGCCCATCTCCAATAGGATCTCCATCCCCCTTTCTAGTTAATGGCCAACTGTTTAAACTGATCACTGGAATGTCTTCCCCTAGAGCATGGGCTATTTCTGATAAAGTCCCAAAAGCCCCGCCAATCGCTATCACGGCCTCCCCAGTGTGGACTACAATGACGTTCCTAGCGTAGCCCATACTGGTTACTATCGGTACATCAATAAATTCATTAGCCTCCTTGGGAGACCTGCCAGGCAGTATTCCTATCGTGTTGCCTCCATAACCCTTAGCACCTCTACAAACAGCCTCCATCACACCCGACAAACCACCGCAAACCACGGTGACTCCTCTTCTTGCCAACTCTTGTCCAACTGCCTCTGCCAATCTGATATGTTCAGGCTTAGCATCGCTACCACCAATGACTGAGATTATCATTTCTAAACACCTTTGCCGAGATTGAATGAAATCTCTAATAAGCTAACCGCCGGTTAGAATCGCTCTACTGGCTAGTTCTACCCCTTCTAGTAGCGGAGCCGGATAAACTCCAAGCCAGACTACTGCTACCAACGAGATTCCTATAACCGTTAGGAGAGGAAGGGACGGGCGGGGTATTTGCTTAATTTCATGCGATGAAATCTCTTCACTATCTGTATGTATAGAGGCCTCTATCCCAACCGGAATCGATTCAATATACATCACCCTGATGACATTTAAGTAATAGTATAGTGAGATAAGGCTTGAGAAAATGGCTAATCCTGCAAGCCATAACAAACCTGCTTGGGCGACAGCTGTAAACAGGTAAAATTTTATAGTAAACCCTGCGAAGATCGGTAATCCAGCCAAAGAGAAAAGCCCGATCGCAATGGAGGCCGCAAGGAAAGGTTGCCGATCAGCCAATCCTGCTAAATCCGGTATATCATCCTGACCAGTAGAATTGAAAAATGATATAAGGGCTCCAAACACCAATAAGTTAGTGACCGAATAGCCGATTAAATAATATAATATGCCGTTCACGACAAGCAACGAGTTTGGCCCCATTGCTGCGATTCCCGCTAAAACAAATCCAGCATGAGCTATACTTGAGTAAGCCATTAGCCTTTTTGTATTTTTTTGCGCTAGCGCTACAAGGTTCCCCAACAGCATAGTGGCACCGGCTAAGACAGCAAATACAATTTGCCAGTCCAACCACCAATCCCCTGCGGGTAATAATCCTTCTGCAACAAATCGGATCAGTAAGGCAGCGGCGGCAACTTTAGACCCAATCGCCAAATACGCAGTAATGGGAAATGGAGCTCCTTCATATGTATCAGGTGCCCACATATGGAAGGGTACAATGGCAAGTTTGAATCCAAATCCAACCGTTATTAATGCCACACCAGCCCACAAAGACGAACTGTTTCCCGATATATCGGTCAACGCCAAGCTTATAGAAGCAAATTGAGTAACCCCCAAAGTGCTATAGATCAGGCTAATTCCATAAAGCATGATCGCTGATGAAAACGCACCTATTATTATGTATTTTATGCTGGCTTCATTAGACTTTGCATTATGCAGACCGTATGAAACTAGGACATACAAGCTAAAACTCAGTAATTCCAAAGATATGTAAGCCGTAAGCAATTCTCTTGATTGGGCCATTAAATTCATTCCGAGAATTGAAAAGAGGAGTAACCCGTAGAATTCACCAGGATGATCCAAAAACTTTTTAACGAAATCTATGGAAGTTAATATAATTAGTATCCCTAGCGCTAAAAACACTACCTTAAAGAACAAAGAATAGGCGTCAATTGCCAACAATCCACCGTACAGACTTTCCTGCTGCCCCCACAGTATCTTTAATGAAATCAGCAAGACGGCAAATAGCCCTATAATAGATAGCCAAGGTAGAATATTCTTTCGGCCCTGGGGTACAAATAAATCCACCATGAATACCCCTAGGGCAACGGCAGCTAAAGCAAACTCAGGTGTAAGTAAATATATATTTTCGGTTAATGCTGTCATTTACACTACAACGCCGGCAAAACCGCAGCCACTCCATTATTAATTACATCAAGTAGTGGCGCCGGCCAAATCCCGACAACGATCAAAATCAATACAAAGGCTCCACCTACCACTTTCTCCACGGGACTAGCGTCAGTTAGATGGTCCCATTTTGGATCAAGTTCTCCAAAGAAAGATCGGGCCAATAATCGTAATATATAAACGGCGGTGATCGCCGCACCAATTACTGCGACGACAGCCAATGGCCAGTAAGTACTGAAAACACCCACAAACACCATGAATTCTGCTATGAATCCACTTAACCCTGGTAGTCCAAGCGAAGCGAGGCCTGCCACGGCAAAAAACACACTAGTTACTCCCATTTTTTTCATGAGCCCGTTTAACACAAATATATCCCTAATATGCGAACGTTCATATATGGCGCCGACCATTGCAAACATGAGAGCTGTCATTATTCCGTGAGAAAACATTTGAAGTACACCACCAGCCATGCCTACAGGATGTAACGTCGCTATCCCCATCAAAACATAACCCATATGACTAACACTGGAATAGCCGATGATGTATTTCAAATCTTTTTGAGAAATCGCGGACATAGCCCCATATATCACATTCACGGTTCCTAGTATAATTAAAACTGGAGCCCACGAAGCAGCCCCTTCTGGCAACAATACAATCCCTACCACTATGATCCCGTAAGCCCCAAGCTTCATCAACACCCCTGCGTGAAGCATACTAACCCCTGTAGGAGCGGCTACATGACCATCAGGGGACCAAGTGTGAAAAGGCCAAAGACCAGCTAAAACTCCAAACCCGATCATAAACAGTGGAAACACCCAGTTTTGAAATGTTAAGTCAAACTGTCCACTGCGGGATAACTCCGATAATAGCTCTAGTGAGAACGTTGCTTCCCCAACTCTCCCAGACTCTACATACAAGGCTAATATTCCTAACCAGATCAATACGCTACCTGCTACGAGGAAAACCATGAGTTTCATGGCACCGTATTCTTTGGTCCGGATAAAAGTGATAAAGTCAGTACTACTGCCCCAAACACCAATTAACAGATACATGGGTAGAACAGCTAATTCGTAAAAAAAGAAAAGGAAAAATAGATCTCTCGCCACAAATACCCCGAAAACTCCCGATCCCAGAGAGAAAAGTAAAACGAAAAAATCCCTTGGGCGATGATTGATAGTTTGAGATATTAATACAGCCCCCATTAACACAATTCCGTTTAGCAAAACCAGGGGCGCGGAAATCCCATCAATCCCGAGAGAAAGCTCTATTTTAAGAGGTTTATCCAGCCAGTTGAAGCTATTCGCAAGTTGCGAACCACCAGTATGATAATCGTATCTACAAAATACTACTATTGATAATACTAAAGTAATCGATGCTATAAATATTGCGAAATACCAGATATCTTTTGGCCTATCTTTTGACATAAGAGCCATGAGAAAAGCCCCGAATAACGGAACCAATATAAGGAGTAAAAGTGCAATTTGGTCGAAAATTATCATACAGAGCGTGACCACCAAACAATCAAAAGTCCAATCATTCCAATCGCGACGCCAAGAGCGTAGCTGTAGACATTACCAGTAATATGTAATCGGAATGAAATACCTATAAATCTAATAATGCGAGCTGGACCGTTTACACCAATATCATTAACGACAGCTCTGTCGAGGTAACCAATGAAATTAGCTATACCCAGAACGACTTTATCAATAACCCATTGATAACCTTCATCGAGGTAGTATTTATTTTCTATCACCTTTAGTACTGGAGACAATTTTTCGTTTATTCGGGCCATAACTGGCGAGTATCTAAAATATGCTAAATAAGCAGCCACAAATGCTGCTAACGCCAGCAGAACCGAAATTGAACCTAGCCACCAATTAAAATGAAATGCCTCCGCATGTTCGAAAAAGACAAAATGTCCAAATCCTTCTAATGATCCTCCAAGATTCAATGCTAAGAATCCAAAAGTAACCGCAAAAAATCCCAGAATGCCCATCGTCCAGGTCATACTAGCCGGAGATTCGTGCGCTGATCCTGACGAACCTCCAATGGTTCCAAAAAACACCAAGAACATGGCTCTTGCCATATATAACGCGCTAAGAAACACAGTAAGTAGTGTAAAAATGATAAATATAGGTGGAAGGTTGCTATAAACTGCCAGTAATATTTCGTCTTTACTCCAGAAGCCGGCTAAAACGGGAATCCCTGCTAAGGACAGGGCTCCTATTGAAAACAAGACAGCTGTGATCGGCATAGCTATCCGCAATCCACCTAATTTCCTAACATCCAATTCATCTGTACCATGCATTACACTACCTGCACCGAGAAACAGCAAAGCCTTGGAAAACCCGTGTGCGACCAGGTGGAATATCGCTGCAGTGTAACCTAATGCGCCTAGCGAGAGCATCATTAGTCCCAAATGGCTAATAGTTGAATACGCTAAAATCCTCTTTAAATCCGTAGAGACCAATGCGATTGTAGCCGCCCCTAGAGCCGTAACAAGACCGACCACAGATACAACCATTAAAGCTTCCGTCGATTGCTCAAACAATGGAAAAGCCCTAGCAACTAAGTAAACGCCAGCCGCCACCATCGTTGCCGCATGTATCAAAGCACTAACCGGGGTCGGTCCTTCCATGGCGTCAGGAAGCCAAACGTGGAATGGAAACTGGGCTGATTTACCCGCTGCACCTAAGAAGATCAATATAGCTGACCAAGTGATTACACTCGATCCCAAATGTCCCGATTGGGCCGCCTCGAAAGTTTCTGACATGCTAAAGCTGCCAACCTGGCTCCATAATAACAATATCCCTATTAATAACCCCACGTCTCCAATCCGAGTTACTACAAATGCTTTTTTGGCGGCCTCTCTGGCAGCAGGTCTTTCAAACCAAAATCCTATCAAGAGATATGAGCAAGCCCCTACCAATTCCCAAGCTATATAAAGCATCAAAAAGTTGTCAGCTAACACCAACCCAAGCATTGCAGCAGCAAACATGGCGTGAAAGGCGTAATACCAATTCAGGCGCGGATCACCTTTCATGTAACCTAGAGAATATATTTGGACCATCAAAGCAACAAAGGTGATTAACCCCAACATACTTATCGTTAAGGGGTCTATCACTATCCCAAGCACCCCAGAAATCCCCTGATACACCCTATCTATGCTATACCCGGGGTTGCCTGCTTCAAACCAATCCAGCCGATATGCACATGAGCGGACTCCGATTGTTTGGTTAACACTACAATTCTCAATAGATTCATCAGTGTTTGACCATTCCATGAAAACCCAGACAAACATAAAAAAGCCAGCTGCAATGGCAGCAATAGCAAGAAAAGAACCTTTACCCGGTAAATACTTGCCGAAAATAATCAGCAACGGTACTACCGAAATACTAAATACAGGAATTAGCCAGGCCCACTGCATACTAGGTTATTACTCCATGCTCATCTTTAAAGTGTCGTATAAACACCGGATTGTCACAAGCTTTATATATGGCTGTCATCTCTACCATTTCATTAGGTTGACTTCGTCAACATTCACCGTAGAACGATTTCTGTACATCCGAAGAATTATTGCTAATGCCAATCCGATTTCCGCGGCCGCCACTGTGATCACAAATATAGCTATAATCTGACCATCAAAATGCAAGAATGTTCCTGGAGAGCTATTCGCTAACTTTGAAGCTGAAGCCACCAAGTTAATGTTTACTGCATTCAGCATTAACTCAATTGAAATAATTATCAATACCGCACTTCTACGAGCCAATACCCCATAAACACCAATACAAAATAAAACTGCACTTAATATCTGGAAATAAACCAGGTCGACCATGATTTATTTCTCCCGACTTGAATCAGAGCGAGCAATTATCAACGCACCTATCAAAGCAACCAACAATACAAGCGAAGCAATCTCGAACGGAATGGCCCACCTAGTAAACAAGGAATTCCCCAACTCCGCAAAAGCCGGGCTATTTGAGTTAGTAGCGTTGGGAGCGCTCTGCCATAAAGCAGAACAAAATATAACAGCTAAAGCCAAGGCCGTTACTGCAGCAAGAGGCCATTGTCGGTTATCAGATATGTAAGGATACTCTGAATTGCGAGTAAGCATTATTGCAAATAATATGACTATGATAATGGCGCCACCATAGATCAGTACTTGAACCAAAGCCAAGAACTCTGCCAGCAATATCAAATAAATTCCCGCGACTGCCGCCAACGAAAGAAGCAGGAACAATGCTGCGTGTACCACATTACGAGTGACAACCAAGCCAAAGCCGCCTACTAATGTAAGACCACCAAAAAGTACAAACAAAAGCCAAGACATTCTTTACAATCCTGCGCTATATGCAAAAACGTTAAGCATTAAACAAACCCGGAATGGCACTTTCGTTTTCATATCACCTACAGTCAATCCCACTATTCTAATCCTTGGTAAATTTACGATATGACCCCACTAAGATACCTGTTACATTGAATTAAGCGATAAACAGGTGGCACATGCACATCTTGAAGAGTTCTGCTCATTCGAGCAAGCTAAATGTTCTTCATCCAGTCCCAACCGCCTGATCAGAGTTTATTTTCCCTTTTCAAAAATTTATCAGTACAACCCGTACAGGTACAATAAACAGGATATATCCCGCTTACCTTGGCTAGCCACTTATCTGCTCTTTTAGACATTTACCATTAAGCTTACGCCCAGAAAACGGACTATAATGCGCTTGGAGTGGTAGCTTCTTGTGATTCTTGATTTTGTTGCTTCGCTATGACAGTAGGAGGCACCCAATTGGTTTCTTCCTGAAATTTCTTTCCGATTTGAATTAAAGAGGGCAAATTTACCCTATCGCCATTCCTTTCATAGGTACTCATTTCATGTTCATGGCTCATTACTATGGCATCGAAGTTGCACACTTCAACACAAATACCGCACAGTATACACCGATTGAGATTAATCTCGAAGTGATCAACTATTTTTCTCCTGGAACTGGCTCCTTCTTCGTGTAGAGGATTATCCTTCATATTTGCAGACATACATTGAGTCGGGCATTGTCTGATACAAACCATACAAGCAGTACAAAAGGGTTCTTCTATGTCTCCGTCCCATGTCAAGGCAGGAAAGCCCATAAATCTCGGTTGCACCGGTGTCGGCGTCTTAGGGTATTCCCTAGTAACCGGTCTACGTAGCCCCGTAAGAGTTGATGACAGAGTTAACATCAATCCTTTTAAACTATTCAACATTAGATACAACTCCTATCGAATCTTCCACATTGCGACGCTCTAATTTCAGGCGTTGTTGTCGAGCTTTAATCTCCAATACTTTCTTAACCGGAGCCATCATAATTGAATAAATGATATAACCAACTACGATCAGGCCAACTGAAGACATAACCGTTAAACTCCACCACGGCCAATCAAAATATAAATAAACTGCTGTAACGATAATTAGATAAAAGGACAGTGGAACCATAGTTTTCCAAGCGAACGCCATCAACTGATCCATTCGTAAACGAGGGAACGTTCCTCGTATCCAGAATATAACTAATATAACGGAATATACCTTGATTAAAAACCATATAATCCCCGGCAAAAATGGACCAAGCCACCCGCCCAAAAACAACAAGGCAGTTAATGCCGCTATCGCAAAAGTATTAATATATTCTGCAAGGAAAAATACTGCCCAATGAGCACCACTATATTCTACAAATGGTCCGCCCACCACCTCCGATTCAGCGTGATAAATATCGAAAGGAGTCCTACCTACTTCAGCTAACCCAGCGATAAAAAACACCACTATCCCCAAAGGCATTAAAATAACATATGGCAACTCGGTTTGAGCGGTAACGATTACTGTTAAATCCAGTGATTGAGCCAACATTGCCACAGAAACTACCACCAAAATCACTGGAATCTCATAGCTTATTAGCTGCGCGGCAGAACGGAGACCTCCCAAAACGCCGTATTTATTAGCAGATCCCCAGCCAGCCAGGACCAACCCTAGGATACCCACCACCGCAAAAGCAATAATATAAAACAGTCCTAGCTCTAGGTTTCGCAACACTAGGCCCTCAGCAC
>CAJXEF010000052.1 GCA_913052545.1 uncultured Chloroflexota bacterium | reverse complement strand
GAAAGTACTATAGGTAGACGGCTAGATCCTCAAATCGTAGACCCTGCTTTTACTCGATGGTACGCCAACCAAATGTGCGCAACCACTTCTCATGTAGTCAGCGGATTTCAACGTAATGCATCCGGGGACCTCCGGCCCCAACTTAAAGAAGTCAAAACACCCACCCTGATTATAGCTGCCGCAAACCTCAGGGAAGAAGTATTAGGAGATTTCAGGGAAGCATCCGATATATTCCCCAACGGGAAACGAGTAGTTTTTCCCGGAGTTTACGGATTTGTCCAACACATTTTACCAGTGCCCTGTGCCCGGGTATGGTTGGATTTCGCATCCGAAAGTCTCTGAAGGTATCCTGAAAAGAGTTAAATAATACGCCGAGGAACCGCGCTAGCAATGCCTAGGATTATCCGATACCTCACAGTTTTATACGGTGAAACTAAAATAATCGACAATCGATTCTCAAAGTTTCTTAAATTTTATTTGAGCCAAGCCAGTCTGGCGGCCGTTTCAATGCTGCTAGTACTAATTCTAGTTGACTCAATGGCTGATGCCGCTCTCGCAGCAGGTCTCGGGGCTAGCGTAGCCATCATATTTATACACCCTTCTAGTCCTACAGCTCAGTATCGTTCATTGATAGGTGGTCATTTTATAGGCATTGCACTGGGAGCGTTATTTTCAGGATTGATTTTTAGTAGCCCCATCAGCGTTTATTTCACAAGTATCCCATGGCTATCCGATATATGTTTGGGACTATCGGCTGGATTAATGATCTTGATCATGGCAGTAACCAATACCGAGCATCCACCGGCAGTCGGAATTTTACTTGGAGTAGCTCTGCAACCATGGCAATGGACAACATTTGTTGCATTGTTAATGGCCGTACTTATACTATCAGCCATTAGATGGATTTTCAGGAACTCACTCCGAGACCTTATTTAATCCCGAGTGGATATGGAAATGTTGCATAACGTATCTCATAGAGGTTATCACTGGGGCGAGTATAATGTTTTTTCACTATTAATTTAATTGGATCAACATAAAAATATGTTCAATAAAATTCAGCACATCGGCTACCAGGTTCAAAATTTAGACGAAGCGGTTATATTTTTTGAGGCAAAATTTAGTGGTATAAAGATAGGTTCAGGGCAAGCCCAACTAGGAGGCCGTAATGCCTTCATTACATTTGGAAATATAGAAGTAGAACTTCTTGAACCCCTAAATCGCTTAAAAATACCAGCCGGCACATTGAACATGCATCATGTCGGATATTTGGTTTCAGATATAATAGAAGCGCGTAACGAACTAACGAACCGGGGATTGAAATTTACATCAGATACCCCCACCGTAAACCATTTATCCCATCAAGTTTTGTGGTTGGACCAGGCTACTACCAATGACTGCATGATACATCTCACTCAGCTACCTGATAAACCTATATACAGTGAAGAAAACACTGGCTTATCTATTGATGGCATCATACATGCAGGGTACGTAGTAGATAACCTCGAAACTGCTGTTGCCTGGTATGTGAAAAAATTTGACGGGGAATATATAGGCGGTGGGATGTCTAGAAGGGGTATTAATAACGCCTTCGTGAATTTTGGCGGGGTCCAAGTTGAACTGTTAGAGCCAAATCATAAAGATCAATTACACGGACAACGGCATCATATGGACCACGTTGGTTATGTAACAAGAGATATCAATTCATGCATATCAGAATCCGAAGCCCGTGGTCTCACCATGGGGGAACCCCACCCCAGGACCAACGTAATTAATCAGCTACTTTGTTATTTTGATACATCTTCTACTTGTGGTACTCAGATTCATCTGACTCAATTACCTTAAGCGGTATTAACAGAGTACTTAATCTTTTATACAGCGTTATATAAGGAGATTTTTTGAATGGGAAATCTAGAAGTGTTGACTTACGGGTTCGCCCTTTCTTCAGATCAAGGTGCATTTGGATATTCTACTAATTCTTTGTTGACAGCAGGAGGGAACAAAATCCTAATAGACACCGGCCCCTCTTCAAGGCGGAATGTACTTTACCGAACTCTGACGGAAAGGAATTTAGGGCCAGAGGACATTGATATCGTCATTCTAACCCACCTCCATTGGGATCATTGCCAAAACACGGATTTATTTCCGAATGCCCGTATTTTGGTACATCCAACCGAGTTGGATTATGCCAAAAATCCGAATAGGCATGATCACGCAGCAGCCCAATACATGGCGGAACATATTACCAAGATGAAAATAGAGCTCGTCTCTGAAGGTGATCAAGTAGTCGAAGGGGTCAGTATCGTAGAGACACCCGGGCATACCAAGGGGCACATCAGCGTCCTAGTTGATGATGATCAAGAAAGATTATTATTAGCAGGAGATGCCATGCCAGATGGAGGTACCGTTAGCAGAGGGCTTCCCTATAACATATTCTGGGACGTGTCAGATGCCAGAGAAAGCGTTGAGAAGATGATTGACATATCCAAGGTGTTTTATCCTGGGCATGACAGACCCTTTAAATTAGAGGAAGAAGCTATTAAATATATGCACGGTCCTGAAAACTTCGAGATTTTCAATAGCACGGAAGGCGGAGCGACGACTTCCTTAACCTTTACAGTTGGAGCCCACCGTCATGTAAACATCGACACCGTACAAAAGCCCTCGTAGTCGATGTTCGCTCGAATCCGTATAAAAAACGATTGCAAATTGATAGGCACATTATTTGGGGTTCAAACGTACTAAACATGAATGCACGCATATTGATGGTCGGAAGGAATCAGGAAAATATTGACGGCACAATAAAAATTCTCGAGCAGGTTGGAGTTATAGCTACCGGAACTTCCGATGATAGCATAGCCATAGATCTGGTTGGCTCTTCTCAATTTGATGCGTTACTCATAAGTAGAGATGTTTCTTTACCGGACCGAAGGTACGTCACCACCCAAGCTAGGAATGTAGATGTTGATATACCCATAGTTGTGGTAGAAAGCCCTGAAGCGGTACTCATTAGGCTTAGACACGCAGGTGTAAGCATATGATTCAAGGCAGTGCTATACTGCCTTGAACGTTCATCAAAGAAATACCGTCTCAGCTTACTGTAGGAAGTATTCGAATGGTCCGAGCCAATTGGTATAGTCAACATCCCGATGCATGTACCTGCAACCAATGCGAAGAAAAAAAACATATAAACCGGCAAGCGGGAAGAAAAATTGGTAGGAATGAAAAATGTCCTTGCGGCAGTGGTAAAAAATACAAACGCTGCCATGGAGATTGACAGCCCAATAATTTAGTTCATGGTCCGATTTTTCATAACCAAGCGTAACCTGACCAGAAATTAGATTACTTCTGTTAGGACAATATCAATGGATTACGACATCATCATCGTGGGAGCCGGCTCAGCAGGCTGTGTTCTGGCTTCCCGATTATCCCAAGACCCTGAAAAATCGGTTCTTCTCCTAGAAGCAGGACCAGACTACCCAGATCCTAGTTTACTGCCAGAAGAGTTGAAATATGACGCCCATCAAGCGGCGTCAGAAGTAAACAGTCCTCACAATTGGTCATTTTCAGGGATTTCCAACCCCGAACGAACTACACCTGCTCCCGTTGCCAGGGGGAAAGTAGTGGGAGGGACTAGTTCAATAAACCATCAAATATTCCTAAGAGGACTCCCGGAAGATTACGACTACTGGGCCGAGTTGGGTAATGATCAATGGGATTATAAGCAAGTCCTCCCTTACTTTAGAAAATGTGAAACAGACAATGACATTACCGACGATTTCCATGGATCGGAAGGACCTATTCCGGTACGGCGACACCGTCGGGAATCCTGGCTACCACTCCATTCAGCATTTGTTTCGGCCTGTCAGGATCATGGAATTCCCTATGATGAAGACATGAATCATCCTGATTCTACTGGAGTAGGGGCAATACCTCTAAATAACCCCGGGGGAATCCGGATGAGCACATCATTAACCTATCTCAGTCAAGCACGTCATAGACTTAACCTAACAGTTAGATCAAACGTGTTAGTGGACCGAATTTTATTTAAAGAAAATAAAGCAATTGGTTTGAATATAGCAAGCCAAGGAGAATCATTCAAAGTATATGGGAAAGAGATAATACTTTCTGCAGGAGCTATTGCTTCACCACAATTATTGATGCTTTCTGGCGTAGGACCAAAAGAACATTTAGATTCCCTTGGAATACCAGTGATCCAACACCTCAGTGGTGTTGGGCAAAACATGAAGAACCATCCTTCGGCATCCATCAGGTTTCATCCTACCGCTCAATACACACTAGGTCCAGATTCGCCCCGTAACCAAGTTGTATTACGACATAGCTTCGGTGAGTCTAACACTCGAAATGACATTCAAATTCAGACAACTACTTCTGGTCCAGCCGGCAAGGAATCTGAAGAAATACGTGTTGGATGCCGTTTAGAACTTCCAGCAAGTGCCGGATCACTCACATTAGCTACAACAGACGTAATGAACCAACCTAATTTAGACTATCAATTCCTTACTGATGATTGGGATCTTGAACGGCTTAGAGAAGCCGTAAGGAGTGCCGTCAAAATATTCGAACATCCTGCATTCGATGACATCATTGACGAACGACTCTCACCTACGGCTGAGCAGCTATCTGACGATAATCAGCTAAACACCTGGCTTAAGAATGACGTCGGCATAGCCGGCCACACTTGTGGAACATGTAAAATGGGACCGCCTACAGACCCCAATGCCGTAGTAGATCAATATTGTAAGGTTTACGGTTTAGACAAACTCCGGATTATAGATGCATCGATAATGCCTGAAATTCCAAGAGCCAACACTAATGCCACGGTCATAATGATGGCCGAAAGAGCAGTCGACTTAATCAACCACGTCGGCTAACTCCAGTTGATTGATCTGTTCTGCTAAAGCCGGTACTGGATCTTCGTCCTGAAAAACATATCGATTATGGTATTGAGGGTCGTTACCTGTCACATTATTTATCCAAACGGACACTTCCAAGGCTATACCATTATTATCATGAAAATATACAGAATGGATAAATTTGTGGTCCACAACATCGGTTACCTCAACTCCAGCTGTCTCAAGCTTCTCTCGAAGCTCGAATAATTCTTCCGGGGTTTCAACATCGAACGATACGTGGTCAAACTGCACTGGGCCGTTGGCAGGCATACCTGCCGGCTTGTTGAAGACTTGGATTTCAGGCCATTCAAAAAACGCAATGCAATTATTGGGACCAGTCTCAAAAAAATAATGCCTAAACGGATATCCTCCTTTGTTGTTCCCAACAGCAGCTACCAAGGGCATACCCAACAAATCTCTGTAAAACCGAACTGTACCTTCCATATCGTTAGTGACCAATGCCAGATGGTTTATCCCTCTAAAATTCATGAGGACTTCACTCTCTCGTGTTTTTCAGTGATAATTATACACAATAGTTAAACAACGCCCTGCTTCAATTTATTTTCCAAGCCTGTATAAATTATAGGCATAATAATTGCTGTTTCGTAATCCGAACTCAACATGAACATAGAGGGAGACCGATGGAAGAACTAAAAAACATGCGCCTGATATCACACCATGATCTTAATGGATTCGGAAATATAGGAGAAGGTATACATCTACATCGAACCCATGACGGCAGGCGTATCCTTTATATGGCTCACGAAAGTGCCCCTAAAGACATTACCGGCATCGACGTATCGGACCTCCGTAACCCAACAATGTTAGTCCAAACTGACCTAGAATATCCCCATTTGAGATCCAATTCTCTGTCAATAGTTGAAGACATCATGTTAGTCGCCTATCAGTCTTTAGAGCCTGGGCAAGCCGGAACCGGGATGGGTATATATGACATAGGTAATCCAGAAAAACCCAAACGCATCGGTTTCTTAGATACCACGGGACCTTATTCACGAGGATGCCATTGTCTCTGGTGGGTAGATGGGCGTTACGCCCACCTATCAACCGGCGCAGCGGATTTTCAGCCGCGAGACCAAAAAGACGACCAGTTCTACATGATAGTAGATGTTGAAAATCCTGAAAAACCAGTAGAAGCAGGTCGGTGGTGGTTCCCAGGCACCCGTGATGGAGACGACTCACCTATGCCAAAGAGGCATCCACAGTTCGATTCTGGCCACCGCTTGCATAATGCAAACGTTTATCCGGAACGCCCCGATAGATCCTATGCTGCTTATATGGATTCTGGTGTGGCTATATTGGATATCGGCGACATTTCCCGACCTAGCCTAGTTAGCCATATTAACTATGCTCCACCGTTCCCCGGGTTTACCCATACCGTACTTCCGCTCTTTAATAGAGATCTAATGGTGGTAACACAAGAATCCGTCCGAAACGGGGGTGAAGACTATCCTAAACTAATTTGGTTAATGGACATTCGGGAAGAAACCAACCCTGTAATAATTAGCACATTACCTATGCCGGAAACCAAAGAGTTTTTTAGCCGGCCAGGTAGATTTGGTGCCCACAACATATATGAAAACCAACCCGGTCCTACCTGTTTTTTCTCAGACACATTAATATTTGGAACATTTTTTAATGCTGGATTACGGGTTTTCGATATCGCAAATCCGTTCCAACC
Source organism: uncultured Chloroflexota bacterium (assembly GCA_913052545.1). Next base: position 5,788 of record CAJXEF010000052.1, on the reverse strand, counting down.
TGCGGAAGTGGCTTATTTCATCCCTGAATTCCCTGAGCCTAATGCACATATAGGCATTAACGACGTTTATGTAGATGAAAATGGTATTGTATATGTGGTCGATCGGAATAAAGGGGGGTTGTATATTTTAGAGCTGACTCTTTAGACGTAACACAATATGCTCCAATTAAACAAGGACCCTGACTAATAAATAATATAACTAATACGAAGACACCAAGCCATAAGAATTCCCTCTAATTGAAAATAAACAGTTGACACATTTTTATAAACGCTTTCCCAAATTATCGGCATTAATTATTATATTTTGGGCCGTGAGTTTACTGTTTTATACATTGATGGCTCATTCCAGTGAACCTCGGATCTCGACAGTTGCTGATTATGATGAAATCGAATCCTCATCCACAAATCTCTCTACATGGATACCAACATCAACCTTCCTAAATTGGTCACATAACATCGGACCATATTTAGACAATGATAATTACTTTCTATCCGGATTCACCTGTACCGGCAGTATGTTACCTATACTCGATTGCGGGGATGAAGCAATATTTTTGAGACCACCATTCCCACGCCATCTTTCAGTAAACGATGTAATTTCTTTTACTTATACTAAGGATTGTCAATTACCAAGAACCGATCGAATTGCAAAAGCCCACCGGATAGTAGGTATCGATTTTCATAAAAACACGAGAGTTTATATCACTAGAGGGGATGCTAATAACACGCCAGACCCTTGCCAAGTGACTAATAAAAACATTAACGGTGTTCTGATTGGGATTAAGAAAGGATCCCGCCCCAAAGACGTCAGAAACTCTTCAGAATTCCATGTGTTAAAGTTAACTATCATCGAGCTGGACCGAAAATACAATAAACTACTACAAGAATTCAAATCACAGATTTCGGAACACGAAATTGCATCCCAGTATTATCACAGTTCGTTGCTATATTACACGAATGGACAAGCTTCTTATGAGGACATGTTAGGTGCATACAACTTGTTAAACAAAGGACTAGTCTCGTTATATGACAAAAGACAAGCGCTGGATAGTCTAAGCGTAGATATAAATCTAGCTATTGCTGAAAGAGATAGACTATACAAGAAACTCTTGAACAGTTGATCAGTAGCTAGAAAAATGTTTTGCCAAACCTACAATTATCATCAAACCGGATGCATATTGGCCCACAAATCAGCCACGGCATCTACCCTCATGAACTCCACGCGATCGAACGTATTAATATAGTTAATTAACTTTTCCAGCATAAGTAATCTACCCGGTCTGCCAATGTATTGGGGATGCATAGTTAAATTAAAGGACCTACCATACTGATACAGCCCTTCGAATTCCGCAGCCCAAGTCATATATACGTCTTCTGGGCTACGCATAGGACCCATTCGGTTGGCAGAGGGAGCATATACAAAATTAGGAGCATCATCCAAAACCCAATGAATCGGTATTTCAATCAACCTATCATCGAAAGTTTCAGACTCTATTACGTAAGGTGCATCGTCTCCCATCATACTGCTATCGTATTTAAATTTATATTTTGACAGCAATTCAAGAGAAACCGAACTAAGTTCCCAACTTGGTGACCGGTACCCGGTGGGAGATTCACCGGTTATATTACTCAATATATCTATTCCCTTTTTCAAAACTTCTTCTTCTTCATTGCTAGACATAGTTGCAGGTGCCTCATGCATATAACCATGATGCCCAATTTCATGACCTCGATCAAATATTTCCTTGATTAGACCCCTATGTGTCTCAGCGACAAAGCCTGGCACGTAAAAACTAGCTTTGATATCGTATTGGTTTAACAAATCTAAAATCCGAGGAGTAGCCACGCTAGGTCCGTATTCTGCCATAGACATCAGGCTAGGCAAATCACTATATTTAGGATCACGTCTAAGCCATGAGGAAACTCCATCTAAATCAAAAGTAAGCATCGCAACACATTTGATTTCACCAGGCCAAATACCGGACATAAACTCCTCCTACCTTTAGATATTTAATCTAAGAACAGCTCATACTATATCGGAAAATGTAACAAATATTTAACACCTAAGTAATCATTATTTAACACCTAAGTTTAAATATTATATGTCAGTATCAACAATAACCTAGGAATATCCTAAGTGGGAGAGACAAGTAATTATGAACAATGGAGATATCGCTTGGATTCTAGCATCATCAGCTCTAGTCCTGTTGATGACCCCGGGATTAGCATTTTTCTATGGTGGACTGGTCAGACCCAAAAACGCTGCTGCAACGGTTATGCACAGCTTTATGGCCATAGGTCTGGTAGGTGTCGTGTGGGTATTGTGGGGTTACAGCCTAGCTTTCGGCCCTGATTTAGGCGGAATGAAAATCATCGGAGATTTGAGTTGGTTTGGTCTGGCAGGAGTCAGCGCAACCGAGGCAGGTCCTTACGCCGATAATATGCCTCACCAGCTTTTCATGATTTTCCAAGCTATGTTCGCTATTATTACGCCCGCCCTTATTACAGGTGCTTTTGCTGAACGAATGAAATTCGGAGCCTACTTTATATTTATCATCTTATGGGTAACTGTCGTATATGCCCCTGTAGCTCACTGGGTTTGGGGTGGTGGATGGCTCGGAGATGTAGGCGCTCTCGACTTCGCAGGAGGGACAGTAGTACACATCAATTCTGGTGTTGCAGCATTAGCTGCAGCCTTAATCGTAGGTAAACGGATCGGGTTCACTGGTAGCTCCACCACTCCACATAATGTACCTATGGTAGTTTTAGGAGCAGGTCTTCTGTGGTTTGGGTGGTTCGGTTTCAATGCCGGAAGCGCTTTAGCCGCTGATGGTACCGCAGTAAATGCCTTTGTAGTAACCAATACAGCTGCAGCTGCTGCAGTAGTCACATGGGTGATCGTATCGTGGATTGTCGGTAAAAAACCCAGCGTAGTAGGTGCAGCCACAGGAGCTGTAGCCGGGTTAGTAGCAATTACACCGGCTGCAGGATTCGTTGGACCGATGCCCGCCCTTATAATCGGGATAGGAGCCGGCGTACTCTGCTACCTAGCAGTAGAATTACTCCTCAAGCTAAACATTGATGACGCTCTAGCAGTTTTCGGAGTCCATGGGATAGGGGGAGTTTGGGGCGCATTAGCTACTGGATTATTCGTTGGCGTTGGATTTGGGGCACTAGACGTTGGTCGGGGTGAACAAGTTCTGAACCAGCTAATTGCAATCGTAGCCACGCTAGTTTGGTCATTCGTAGCAACCTCGGTTATACTGCTTGCGATCAAATATACTATCGGTCTAAGAGCTGAAGAAAGTGACGAACAAGCCGGATTAGACCAATCAATCCATGGAGAGGAAGCTTACACTAGTTAAATCTTCAAGCATGTCACGATCCAGAGCAGCTCGTTAATAACGAGCTGCTCTATTTGCTTAATAATCTAATTTCTCCCTATTGGAGGAAAGGGCTATGGCAAGTAGATACAGCGGAGAAAAAGAATACGTTTTAAGGACTGCTCGTGATAACGACGTTGAATTTATACGTCTCTGGTTTACCGACATTCTAGGACAACTTAAAGGGTTCGCCTTGAACGTTGATGACCTGGAAGATGCTATAGAAAGAGGAGTAGGATTCGATGGATCAGCAATAGAAGGATACGCTCGTATAGAAGAGAGTGACATGAGAGCTCTACCTGATCCTACCACCTTTGCTCTACTACCCTGGCGGCCTCGCCAAAATGCTGTAGCCAGCATGTTCTGTGACATTCAAACACCGTATGGTGAACCATTTCCCGGAGACCCTCGTCATGTCCTGAAAAGAAATCTGGCCAATTTAGCCCAACTAGGATACACATACTACGTTGGTCCTGAATTAGAGTTTTTTTACTTCAAAGATAACCAAACAACGGAACCATTAGACAGCCATGGATACTACGACCAATTATCTAGCCAACCTGCAGCTGATCTAAGACGGAACACGGTATTAAATTTATCTGAGATAGGCATTCCAGTTAAATATTCTCATCATGAAGGGGCTCCTGGACAACATGAAATTGACCTGCAATATACTGATGCCTTGACCATGGCAGATAGCGTGATGACCGCTAAACTGGTCATCAAAGAATTAGCCCAGTTGTCCGGGGCCTACGCATCATTTATGCCTAAACCAATTACTGGAGTTAACGGGTCTGGTATGCATATACATCAATCTCTTTTTCAAGGAGATACGAATGCGTTCTACGATCCAGATGATCCGCAGCACCTATCATTAACAGGAAGGCAATTCATAGCAGGTCTAATTCGTCACGCCGCTGAAATATCCCTGGTAACCAACCAGTGGGTAAATTCGTACAAGCGTTTGGTACCCGGTTTTGAAGCACCTGTATATGTTTCATGGGACCACCAAAATCGCTCAGACCTAATTCGTATACCTGCTTACAAACCCGGGTTTGATAATTCTATCCGGGTTGAATATAGAGCTCCCGATCCGGCGTGCAACCCATATTTGGCTTTTAGTGTGCTCCTAGCCGCAGGAATCAAAGGGATAACAGAGGAGTACCCCGTTCCTCCTCCAGTCGAAGGGAACATGTTCAGTATGTCTCAAGAGGAATTGAACGCTCGAGGGATTTCTAGTCTACCGGGCACATTAGGCGAAGCCATATCTTTGGCTGAAAAAAGTGATCTGATACAACAAACACTAGGGGAACCTACATCTTCAAGTTTGATCAGGAATAAACAAATCGAGTGGGATAAATACCGAGCTACTGTTACTGATTACGAGGTAAGGAATTATCTGCCTCAGCTTTAACTGTAAATCGATACTCCATTATCCCAAAACTCAGTAAACCTCTCAAGTCGCTTAAAGTAGTTTCGAGGTCAATTGAATTTATTCATGGCCCGTTCCAAGCTTTCTTCTATAATACATTCAGTGGCTAAGATCACCCTATCGACCACTTCGTCGATGATCGTCTGGTCCTCCTGTGAGAAACGATCTAATACGTGAGTGACATAATTGCTTTCCGGATCTGGACGTCCTATACCTATCCTTAAACGGGGAAACTCCGCAGTATTTAAGCAGTCTATAATAGAGCGAATGCCGTTGTGACCTGCATCAGACCCGGTAGACCTTAGGCGAAGCTTACCCATCGGCAGAGCCATCTCATCGTAAATTACCAATAGGTCCGCAGGAACTGCGGAAAAACGGGCCAACAGATAACGCAGACCCTCTCCACTATGGTTCATGAAAGTGCGGGGTTTGGCTAAAACAACGTTTTGTCCCCGATAAGACCCCTTACCTAAAACGGCTTTCGCCCTCCGTTCTGAGACCTCAATTCCCCAACGCTTAGCCATCCTATCTATACATTGAAATCCAATGTTATGCCGTGTCCCAGAGTATTTTGGACCCGGGTTACCTAATCCAACTATAATCATTACAGAACCGTTCGCATGTTTCATTAAACTGATATTTCAATCCTACCATAAGAATATTTTATGGTTCATTCTATAGGAGTGAAATATGAACATTAATTACATCCATATTTTATTTTGACTCCAAGAACGGACGGATGTAGTATGACCCCCATTTCTTTAATACCTGATAGAAATACCGGATGGACATTCGAAAAACCCCAAGGAGATACCAACTAATGAAAGCAGTTTATATAGATCATCATGGCGGACCAGAAGTATTAACTTACGGCGACCGTCCAGAACCGGAAGTTTCGCCTGGAGAGATTATGCTGCGAGTAGGAGCGAGTGCTCTTAACCATACTGATTTAAACCTTCGAGACGGCTCCAGT
>CAJXEF010000051.1 GCA_913052545.1 uncultured Chloroflexota bacterium | reverse complement strand
TGCACCAGTTATCAATGGCTTGCACAACACCCGCCGCCACAACAACCACCACCACCCATGGGAGGTGGCATGGGGCTAAATCCGGCGTCCGAAGCCGGACCCCCACTACTTATCGACGCAAAAACAGATATTGCCCTTTTAGCAGGCTGCTCGCATGAAGGGCATTCGGCTCCCGTCGAACTCATAGATTGAAGTTTTTCAAATTTATGGTTACAGGATGGGCAATGATATTCATATAGTGGCATATCAGAACCTCTTTAAATGTAATAACAGGATTACTATCAAACTACTAACTATCTCAACGCAAGTCAAGCATTCTTCAAGAAAATTACGCCGATTTGTTTGAATGCTCAGTTGGAGTATTTATCAGGTTTGTATATCCCGGAATTATATTCTCAAGATACACAAACCTGTCCACATTCGTCGTTCGAGAACTAAGCTACCTTGATTCCGAGCTCACTCTGGAGGTCCGTAATACTTTGGGCTCTACTTTTTTGAGGTCTACGTTCGCGTCTGCCTATAGGTTCATTCTCAACCAACGGCACAACTTTAATCGCTATAAATACTGGGCCAGTTTCATTCATTATTTGATCGATATTGGTCGCAAAATCTTCGAGATCTTCGAAGGAGTAGGCCGCAGAATACCCTGCTTCTTTAGCCATACCTGCATAGTTTATCTCTTCAGCATTTGGAACAGGCTGACCACCGGTGGTAGCGTAACATTCATTATCTAATAGGAAGTGGAAAAAGTTCTGAGGTTTCTTACCCGCTATAGTTGCAACAATGCCTAGATTCATTAGCAAAGCCCCTTCAGAATCAAACAATACAACTTTTTCATCCGGCAATGACAATGCCAGTCCCAGCGCAGCTGAAGTAGTCTGTCCCATTGCACCACCGAGATTCATATCCCTCTTGTCATTATCAGTGTAATCTCCCCAGTGCCGACCCGAAGTACCGGTAGGTATCACGATCGAGTCACCCCTTTTTTCTTTAAAGGTACGAAAAACATCCTCTACACGAATCATTTAAGCTCTCCTAGTAATTGGAATTCTCAGATTTTATACACAAGTTCATCTAGGCTATCTAGTTGAAACCATTCATCTACACTCTATTAAAGCCGTGATACTCATCACCCACTAAAATCGCCACGGGACGGTTCGTCTTGCCGGCTTCTTCAAAAGCCACCGATATTCGGTCAGAATCTTCATTAGTTTCTACCAAATAATAGTTAACCCTCATTGCATTTAAGAAAGGTTCCGTGTACCTGGCGATAGAATCCGAAATTACGCCGTGTCTATTCCAGCCCCTGTAACCGATTACCATAACCAAAGGGAACCCAGAATCTAAAGCCATTCCTCTTATGGAATCACCTGACTCCAACATACCTGTGTTTTGAATCAGGCATACTGGTTTCTTACCACCTATGATTAATCCTAAAGCTATAGCAAAAGTTTCGCCTTCTCTAGAAGCAGGGACTACTTCTAGCCAAGATTGTTCCTTCATAAGCTCATAAAGATAATTTGTTTCACTATCTGGGATAGTGACGACATGGGTTACCCCGTTTTTCTTAAATTCTTCTATTAATCCCTCAGGACTTAATATCGCACTTTGTTGTTCTACCATTACCACTCCCATCTCCGCTTTTGCGGTTATTTGCCAACGGTGGATCTCTTAGATCAGTTTCAATCTGATATTATTAGTGTTCTAGGTGGCTCATTATATGGTCAGCTACGACTTGGGTCAAACTGTGATTGTCTTTTGTCAAACACATGGCCTATTCTTAGCGAGATTTATTAAGTATGGCAAAAATTATGTTACCTAGACCTAACCAAAACTAAGCTATCGAATCCATTCTTATATTTCATCCCTAGAGGTTCTGAACATGCAAGATTCCCCACCGATTGCCCCTAAAAATCCCCGCCAGTTGACAGCACACGGCGATATTCGGGTTGACCCGTGGTACTGGCTTCAGGATATCGAAGATCCTGATACTCTGACATACCTGACTGCCGAAAACTCTTTCACTGAACACACTTTTAAACCTTGGGCAGACCAGCGAGAGCGGCTCTTCGTAGAAATGAGGGCCCGCATTAAAGAAGATGACTCCACCGTTCCTTCGAAAGATGGTGATTACTGGTATTACACCAAGTTCGAAGAGGGAACTCAATATCCTATTTTTTGTCGCAAATTCCTATCCCTAGATCGACCAGAGGAGATTTTGCTGGATGTTAACCAATTAGCAGAAAATCAAGACTATACCCAAATTGGTTCCGTCGAAAACAGTCCTGATCACAAATTGCTGGCCTTTTCAGTCGATCATACCGGGTCGGAAGAATATACAATCAAGATAAAAGACCTGGAAACCGGGTTGATACTAAATGAGTCTATCCCCAATTCTTATTATTCTCTCGAATGGGCCAATGACAGTGGCACACTTTTTTATGATGTATTGGACGAACATCACCGACCCGTCAAGATTCTACGACACCTAATCGGAACCGACTTCACGAATGATGTTTTAATATACCAAGAATCAGATCCTAGATTTTTTGTTGGATTAACGAAATCCGCTAGCAACAGATTTATCTACGTGATTTCAGGGGGCAATAACATAAGCGAATGGCATTTCTTAGATGCTAATCAACCACAGGATGCTCTTACCATGATCCAACCAAGACAGGAGGATTTTGAATACGACGTTGAGGATCATGGGGAACATTTTATGATCCGGAACAACGGAGATGGTGCGAAAGATTTCAAGATATCTAGAACCCTGATTCGAAATCCTCTAAAGGAAAATTGGACAGATTTTTATCCTCAACAACATGGACGCATCATACAAGCGATATTACTTTTTCAAGATTATTTAGTAGTTTCTGTCAGGGATCAAGGTTTACCCAAAATAGAAGTTATACATCTGGACACCGGAACAAATCAAAGTATCTATTTTGCCGAAGAGGATTATAATGTTCGTCCGCAACAGGGGCGAGAATGGGATACTTCTGTTTTACGTTTCAGCTATGCATCTTTAACTACCCCATCAACCATTTTTGATTATGACATGGCTCAAAATACCCGGGAACTGAAAAAACAAACCGAGGTTCTGGCCGGTTTTGATTCAAATTTATACACTAGCAAGAGAGTCTTGGCACCAGCCGAGGACGGTGCTCTGATACCGATATCACTCCTATTCCGAAAAGATACCCCTCTCGATGGTTCTGCGCCCTTATACCTATATGGGTACGGGTCATACGGCATAATAATGGAATCAGACTTCGGTTCAAGCAGATTATCATTAGTAGACCGCGGATTCATATTCGCTGTCGCTCATCCACGAGGTGGAATGGACTTGGGATGGGACTGGTATCAGGAAGGTAAATTACTGAACAAAAAAAAGACTTTCACAGATTTTATTAAGTGTGCAGAATATCTGATCGAAGAAGAATATACGCAAGTAGGTCAGATAGTAGCAGTAGGTGGCAGTGCCGGAGGAATGCTAATGGGTGCTATTGCCAATATGCGTCCTGAACTCTTTCGTTCCATAGTGGCCCACGTACCATTCGTTGATGTTTTAACTACTATGCTAGACGATACTTTGCCACTAACAACTATGGAATATAACGAATGGGGGAACCCTAACCAACGCGAATTTTACAATTACATCAAATCTTATTCACCTTACGACAACATCAGTGAACAAGATTACCCTTCAATGTTTATTACCGGCGGCATCAGCGACCCACGAGTGACTTATTGGGAGCCGACCAAATGGGCTGCATCGCTAAGACACCATAAAACCGATAATAATCTTTTGTTGCTAAAAATTCACATGGATTCTGGCCATGCAGGTGCTTCCGGACGGTTCGAGCGTTTAAGAGAAGTAGCGGAAGAATATACTTTTATACTCAACCAATTTGGACGTGGAGAGGAGTAAATCGAATACGGTGCTCTCCGAAAGATTATTTTTGGTATTTGAATAACGAACCACGTAGTCTCCTCCCCCGTGATTAATCACGGGGGAGACCGATACCCAAACAATTGATCCGGAAATCCTCTGCTATTTTGGGGAATAAGTAGTGCGTCGAATAATTTGGTTATGAGCCCTTCTGTTTAAAGGACCATCAATCTCTGATGCTGTGCGAGCACTAATCCAATCAGGATCATTTTGAAATTCAGCCCATTTCTGTTCCCTATCCCCTAATCCGTCATATCCCACCATGTAAATTAGTTCGTTACTAGTACCCACCACTTCTGTCCAATAACCCACGACATCTATTCCGTGCTTTTGGAACAGCGAGTTAGTATGGTTCGCAAACCTATCATTCAAAGCAGGTAGCTTCCCAGGTACCGCCTCGTAGGTTCTAAGTTCTTGTACATTTGAGGATATAGAAGGAACAGGTGAATACGGGGTCAAATTCAAAAAAGAATTCAATACTCTGGCCACTATTGGCCCATCTTGTTCAGTCTCGGCCCTGACCTCTTGCCACCTGCGATCAGCATTGAACGCAGACCATTTTTCATCACGATCTGACATGCTCTCGAAATCTAAAATATAGGTTAACTTATTGCTATCACCTATCTCATCAGTCCAAAATCCAAGTATACCAATACCGTGATCTTTAAAAAACCCTGTTGTATGATTCGCAAATCGATCGTTTAAAGCGGGCAGTTTACCGGGCATTGTTTCGTAAACCCTGAGTTCGTATAGCATGTAAGATACTCCTCAATAACTAAGATCTAACTGACTCGGGAACTAATGACCCACCTGTCTATAAATCCAGAATAGTATAGCAGTGGCGAGTTTCTATATCTAAAAACCGACACCGTATCAGACATTATAATATTCGGACTGCCAATTCAAATATTCATCCGTTTTATTTACTGCCTTCAAAAGCTCCGATGATGCCATGCGATCCGTCAACTGCTCCTGTTTAATCCCATTATTTAAAGCAGATAGGCTATCGTAAATTGCCTGGACAGCCACGGCAAACGTCGGATTGCCCAGCATCAATATCCTGACACCATGCGCATCCAGAAAGTCAATATCGTCTCGTGTGTCCGGAGGAGGACTTAAAACGCAAATCGGCAGTGGGGTAACCTGATGCACAGCACTAATATCTTCCTTACCCCTCTTTGCACCGACTAACATTAAGGCTTCAACACCGGTCTCAGAATAAGCCTTAATCCGGATCAAGGCCTCATCTAAGGGCAACTCGGATAAAGCGCTTGTACGGGCTACTATCACTGTATCGGGATCTCTTTTAGCTGCAACTGCTGCACGCAATTTTCCAACTTGTTCTTCCGTTGATACTAACCCCGGGTTGGTAACATTAAACTCTCTCGGCACAACGTTGTCTTCAATTTCTACACCACAAACTCCAGCACCTTCCATATCTCGAACAGTCCGTGCAACATTTACTGCATTTCCAAAACCATCTTCCGCATCTACCATCAGACTCACATCAGTCATTCTTGTGATTCGTCTACAATGGTCAACCACATCAGACATGTTAGAAAGGACAATGTCCGGCACTCCCAAATTAGCAACCTTACCAACAGATCCCGATAACACACACACCTGGTAGCCTAGAATATCTGCTATTCGAGCCGATAATGGATCGAAGATATTGGCCGCAAGTGAGCATTTCTCTGACGATAAAACATCCCTAAATCTTTTCTTAGCCGGAAGCATCTGCCCTCCCTCTTATACGAATATTAAATGAAATCCCAAAATATCAAAATACAGCCAAAGGGTTAGTAGGAGAACCCGTCGCATTCTTGAACCTAATAGGAGCAACAATAAACATAAAATCATATCGATTTAAGCGCTGGCAGACAGAAGCCAGTTCTTCACAATTCCCGGCATCGATAAGCCATAGACCCATTCCAACTATACCTACTCGATGCACCGGTAATCCGATATTCGGATATCCACTTGGATCTACATCTTGAGATGCATCACCGGCTACGACAGATATACCCCGTTCCTTTAGCCACGGGAGCGTCTCAGCATGCAACCCTGGACGACCCGATTCTGGGGGACCAACCTCCATGCGACGCTTATACCAACCCAAGCGTAAGATTAATGCATCTCCTGGTCCGATCTCTACACCTTGCGCCTTCTCTGCAGCTTCCAAATCCTCAGTAAAAACACCATCGCCAGCCTCCAACCAGTCAACGCCCCTTACTTTGGCGATATCTAACATCACTCCTCGAGTAATGATCCCATTTTTTGCTTGATCAATATTCAGGGCAGTGGCCTTTTCCTCGCTCCGTACCGTAGACGCATCTTTACCGTTATATAATTTCCCGTCCCAAGTCTGATGGCAAAGCGCATCCAGATGAGTTATGGTCAGTCCGTGGTAAGAAAAACCGATGAAATCTGACGTACCACCACCACCTCGTGACGGAACCGTATCTCCTGCTCTAATCATATAGTGCAATGGTGGAATAGTAGTCACGTCAGGCGCTAGCTCAGGCACCACCAACCGAGAACAAGTCACACTGATCCCCTCGGTAACCAGATTAGCTGCCTCCACTCGTTTAGCGTCCGTAATCAGGTTAAGAGTTCCTAACTGGTCATCAGCACCCCAACGCCCCCAATTACTCAAGGAATCCATCCAACCGATAACCTCTTCCTCGCTTGGTATTCGATTAGTAGCCATAAGTCACTCCTTTCACAATTAAATACGAAAGTGAACGGTTGCAATATAGATATTTCTAAAAATCACTTGTCTTAGATCTTCCTTCCTCTATTTTCTTAACGTAGCGACAATAATTATATAAAATACCCTAAAAGAGATTCTGGTAATCATCAAAGGAACCCTGGTCTCGCAACACCTCCGGCATCATGGAAGCAATTAACCAGATTTTTTCAGCGTAATGTAATGACGGCTCTACTTGATGTTATCCGGCATAAAGAACTCCCTAGTCTCGGGATCTCCGACACCTTCTATCCAAGAATTGACTATTCCTGGACTTTCTAGGGCTGCCCTGACAATACTTTGATTGAATTCACTGATATCGGCCGAGTCCAGAAATTGATTAGCTGGCATCCAGATACATTCTTCAATCTCTTCTACTTGCATGGTAATTTCTCTGCTTAAAGGTGCCAACCTGCAAACAAAATATATATCGGATTTACCGTACCTATATCCATGCCAATGTCGAAAGCATACTAGCGATTGAAATTTCGTCTGAACACCTGTTTCTTCCAATACCTCTCGGACTATAGCGTCTACTATATGTTCGCCTGCCTGAATCGCGCCACCGGGCAATTTGTAAAACGGTGCCTGCCCAGGACGACGATATCTTTCGCAGACTACAAGAAGTTCTTTATCTTCGTTCAGTACCACGCCACCCACGCCTATGTAATGAGTTGCAAATGGAGGAATGTGAGCTTCCGGCATCAGCTGATGTGTTAGCATCAAATACTCATCCGAGGTGTGATGAAAATTGAAGCCGGCGTCTATGGCTACTGGTATCAATCTGGACAAAGCTTTAGGGATTTGCAGCCAAATTGCTTTAAGACCGTCAGATCCCCATGTCTGCATAGAATAACTCAATCTTGAACCAAACTCATCAGGGTCATCTGGCAAAGATTGGGGGCTTATAACTGCTCCTCCAAAAGGATTAGTATCGAAGTGCAATATATCCATTACTTACGTCCATTTACCGATAAACTTAATCGGTTAATTCAAACCGTTCGTTATCTGCATGACAATCCGCAAATAGTGACCTCACCATTGGCATGAGATTCGATGGGAGTATAGCATAATGACTTAAATGACTCTGGGTTTTCAGCTTAGAGATAATGTTTTATAGTAGATACCGCTACCCCCACCTCAGGTCAGTCCAGGAGGAAACCATGACCACCAATAATACTCAGTTACCATTACCGTTAGAAGGCCTTCGTGTTCTGGATGCCACACACATAGTAGCCGGACCATATTGCGCCATGATCTTGGCAGACATGGGAGCTGAAGTAATAAAAATTGAGCGCCCCGGAGCAGGAGATAGAGCCAGAAGCAACACCCCTTTCGTAAATGGCACAGATGGACAAAAGGTCAGCGCACGGTATTTAGGAGTTAATAGAAATAAGAAAAGTGTGACAATAGATTTACGAAACCCACGATGTAAAGAAGCATTCGAAGAAATGCTTAAGGTTTCCGATGTGTTGTTAGACAATTGGGGACCAGGCGCTATGCGCCGTTTGGGTTTTGGCTGGGATAGGCTGAGTGAAATTAATCCTGGTCTGGTATATGCCACAATAACTGGATACGGGGACGGCGAGGGCTTAAGAGGGCCGTATTCAGATTGGCCCGCCAATAATCCCTGTGTACAAGGAATGGGAGGGTGGATGGAAATGACAGGCCCTCCTGGGAGCGCTCCACAAATGGTAGGAGACAACATTGGAGATTCGGTACCTGGCGTCTGGACCGCTTTAGGGATAATGATGGCTTTAGAATCTAAACGTAAGACCGGTATAGGACAACACGTAGACATGGCTATGTATGATTGCATGGTAGCCCATACAACAAGCAGTATGCCGCTCTACCAACAAAGCGGCCAGATAACAACTCGTGCCCGGGAAAATATGTTCAGCGCCCAATTAGCTTTAAAGGCGATGGATGGATATGTTGTTCTTGCAGGAGCAGGAGATGCCCCTGAAAAGTGGACGGCTCTTTGGAAATTAGTCGGGAGAGAGGAGTTAATCAGTGATACTCGTTACTTGGGACTAAACATTGCCGGAGATTTTTATTTCAATAACATCGTACCGGCTATCGAAGAATGGTCTCAACACATTTCCAAACAAGAGCTAAATAAAATGCTCCTGGACTGCGGGTTCTCTATGGGGATCGTACAAAACGTAGCAGACTTGGACGAATGCCCACATTTGGAAACCCGAAAAATGTTTTTGGATAGTGGGGATACAATGGGAGGGCCATTTCGAACGGTCAATACCCCCATTCGACTAGTCGATACAGAAGATTCGCCTTCAAACGCCCCGCCGCTGCTTGGATCCAATAACGAAGAGATATTATGCAGTATTGGAGGAGTAAGTATAGATGAACTACGGAAGATGGAGTCAGAAGGTCTAGTTTAAAAGCCAATCACCATAGTTAACTTAATTTAATTACACGTAGAGAATTATTGTGACCTCATTTCAAGCCCCTCGGGGAACCACCGATTTACTACCTGGAGAACAAAAATATTGGCGATATATAGAAAGTAAAGCCGTTCAACTCACTAGACGTTACGGGTTCGGAAGAATCGACAGCCCAACATTCGAAGATGCAAACCTATTCTTCAGGTCAGTAGGCGAAGGCACCGACATCGTAGAAAAGGAGATGTATACCTTCGAAGACAGGGGGAACGACAAACTAACTCTCCGGCCCGAAGGAACAGCTCCCGTATGTAGAGCCTATTTAGAGCACGGGATGCACAACCTTCCCCAGCCAGTACGCATGTATTATTTTTGCCCTGTATTCCGCTATGAACGGCCGCAGGCGGGACGATACAGAGAACATCACCAATTTGGTCTAGAAATTTTAGGAGATGCAGATCCATCAGTCGATGCAGAGGTAATTGAATTAGCATGTCGATTTATGGAATCCTTAGGACTGACAGATATTGACCTATTTCTAAACAGCATAGGTGATTCCGAATGCCGCCCAAACTATATCGAGGAGCTTAAGAATTACTACCTCTACCACATAGAAACCCTCTGCTTAGATTGCAAGAACAGGCTGGATCGTAACCCTCTCAGGTTGCTGGATTGCAAAATAGAGACATGCAGAATATTAGGAGAAGCAGCACCTAAATCCATAGATCACCTCTGTAACGAATGCCAGGCACACTGGGATCAGTTGATAAGTCATATTGAGATCATGGGCCTCAAATACGAGATAGATCATCGTTTGGTAAGAGGTCTGGATTATTACACTAGAACTGTATTCGAAATTCAACCCAAGAACTCAGGGGGACAATCAACTATTTGCGGAGGAGGCCGATATGACGGGCTAATCGAACAGTTAGGGGGGAATCCGACTCCTGGCATTGGTTTTGGATCAGGAATGGAACGATTAACCCTCAATCTTAAGGAATCCGGCGTGGATATTCCAGAAGAACCCTCCCCTACCTACCTGGTTGCCAATGTAGGGGAAAATGCCCGAAGCCATGCATTATCGCTTGCATCCAAAATCCGCCTTGAAGGAGCAGGAGCAATTCTCAGCAGCGGCCAACGAGCATTGAGAGGTCAGATGAGGCAAGCCAACGCTCTTGGAATTCCCTTCGTAGCTATATTAGGTGATGATGAAATTTCCCGTGGAGAAGTAGTAATCCGTGATATGAGTACCTCTACACAGGAAACCTTGAAGCTCACGGAATTTCTCGAATCGATTAAAGCCTAATTTTATTTAAACCTGCTGTGGTTCAACAACCGGAGTCTATACAGGCAGCTCTGGTTCAACGTGATCAGCTGGTAACTCAGCTCCAAAAGCATTAACATTGAACGCTAACATGGCATAGCAACCTAATAAGGTGGTCAACTCTGTTAGGCCATTCCTTCCGAATTGTTCTAATGCCGCGTCAAAATTCTGTTGACTCACCTGATGAGTCCTGAAAAATTCTCGGCCATAGTTAACGACAGCTGATTCATCCGGTGACAAGCCGATTAAATCAAATTTATCTCGTAAAGCGTCAACAAACTCATCCTTTAATCCGGCTGCCCTGGCTGGCGGAGCGTGGGCGTTCCATATGTATTGGCAATCATTTTCTCTCGCCGCCAACAACATAGCTAATTCACGAATTCTCGGTTCCAACGAAGTCTGCTCTCTTAAAAAACCTGCCAAATCTAAAGCGCGTCTGGCCACCTGTGGGGCATTCAGCATGACCGACCCAGGCCCCTCGGCTGGAACTCCCCCACGTTCGCGAACTATATCGTCAAATATTGATCGATCCGACTCAGGAACACTCTCCCTAGTGACTATAGGAGTACGTGCCATGATCACCTCCTCCGAATTAGGTTGTATTGTCTTACTGTATCAATATTTACTGACACCAGGCAATTGACTCTCAAATTGATATATTAGAACATTTGTTTCAGGGCCACCGTGGTTGAAGATACTTGGGATTATCGAAAACAATCTGGCAACTCCGGTAAGGGTGAGGGGAGGACATTCCACAATTATTCAGGAGAAAACTAATCATGTTACAGTGTCTCACCGAAGGTAAAAGAATTTATTATCGGGGTTACAGAATCCAACACAATAGTAATGCTTTCTTTTGGTCTATTTTCGGGCCTCATCCAAACCGTGAGGAAGAGTTGGCGATATCTAGGACTTCATTAGACGCCATGCGCTGGGTCGATCAGCAAACTCAGTTTTTCCGGGCCATAAAAACAAACCCAACCTCTTGTGGCCTGTCTCCCGCATTAGTCAATTAACTCAAGGAAATCCGAAATAGGAATACTGAAAGTCCAGTAAAATCGCCTAGCCAATTGATATTGGCTAGGCGTTACTTGAACCGCAATGTTCGAAACTGGAAAAACATTATTGTCTTATTAACTCGAATACTTGCCGGACAATTGAGGAGTAGTTCCTTCTTTACCTTGTTCGGCCATTTCCAACCTAGTAGTCCTGGCCCAAGTGCGTTTTAGATCATCCCGCACACCAAAATTCAAGTTACCCAAGCCTTGAACTTCCAGATTTATCCTATCTCCATCTTGAAAGGCACTCAGTCCCCTGTGGTTTGTACCGGTTGCGACCACATCCCCCGGTTCTAAATCATGTATAGAGGTAACCCATTCTATAATTCTTGGAATCTTATGTGCCATATCGCTGGTATTGTAAGTTTGTTTTAACTCTTCATTCACCCAAAGTTTAACTGATAAATTTAACGGATCATCGATCTCATCAGCGGTAACCAACCACGGACCCATAGGCGCAAAGGTATCCCTTGACTTCATTTGATAAAAGGTATTACCAGCTGGAGGTAATCCCCTGGCAGAACCATCGATAAACCCCATATATCCAAATATATGTTCGTAAGCATTTTCAGGTTTAACGTTCGAAGCATGTTTGCCAATGATCAAAGCCATCTCAGCTTCGCCTTCGAATATCGTCGCAGGAGCATCAGGCAAAACCATGGTATCCCTGTTCCCAATAACAGAGTTAGGCGATTTATGAAATGCGTTTATGGGAGCAGGTTCTGACCTAGTTCCATCTTCCATATAGTTAACTGCCATACAAACTATGTTCCCTGGTTTGGGCATCGGAGATCTCAATCGAACTTGATCAACGGATATTCCTGATCCACTGTCGGCCGCGTTTTGGATATCACCGCGATATTTATCAAAATCAGCGATTATTTTATTAATAAGGTCCTGTGGAGACGAATGAGTTATACCTGAAACTGCACCTCTAACATCAACCA
>CAJXEF010000050.1 GCA_913052545.1 uncultured Chloroflexota bacterium | reverse complement strand
TTAATCCTACCTCAAAATATTGGGAATGCCAGATTTAAGAATCCAATCGATGTCGCTAAATATTTGTGGCACGGGTCCAGAAAGTTTCGGAAAAGGGTAAGGCGGTGCATATGTGCAGTTCAAAAATAGTTATGTGGCCCACTCTATCCATTTTCCCTCAAGGCTTTTGGCTATCTCGACGTGTTCTTTCCCCAGTCTTGATATTGATTCCACGGTAAGTAGCTCTGAATCTTCTGCTAGTTGCAATTCTATCTCCTCTAGCCGGGATTCCAGTTGGTTGATTTCCTTTTCTAATTCTGCTGTCTTAGGTTTAGGAGGGGTCCTCTTGGGTGAAGCAGAATTATTTCGGTATTTGATTTTAGTTATCTGGGATGGTTTGTTTGTATCTTCTTTGTGTTCAATATCTAGTTCATCGAATGTGCCTTCAAAAACATTAAGATTACCATTATCGATCATCCAGATCTGCTGAGCCAGTAATGATAGTAAATGCCGGTCGTGAGACACAAATAATATCGTTCCGTCGTATGTAAGTAGTACTTGCTCCAGAGCTTCCCTGGTAGCTATATCCAGATGGGTAGTTGGTTCATCCATCACTAGGAAATTAGGCTGGGTAATCAATAGTCGTGCTAGTGCCAATCTGCTCCGTTCACCGCCACTTAATTCCCGGACTGTCTGGAATACGTCGTTGCCTCGAAATAAAAATCGAGCCAAATATGGGCGTACCTCATCCAAGGGTATATTCTTGGCATCAAGTAAGGACTCGTAGACGGAAGCTTCTTCTGGCCCGGGGTCAGATTGCTGGCAGAAGTAGCCAAGTTCTACTTTTGAATCCATTGTTATGGTGCCGTTCAATTCTGGGAGGGTCCCTAGTATGGTCTGAAGGAAAGTGGTCTTACCGCTGCCGTTATCCCCAATTATGGCTGTACGTGACCCTCTTTGTAATTTGATATCAGGAACGTCCATCAATTCCCTGACACCGTGTCCGGTAGAGAACCCGACTTTGAGGTTTTCGGTTTGCAGGATTGTTTGGGAAGTCCGGTTAATTGAAATCCCATTGATGTTTATTTCCGGATCCTTATCAAGGTCCTCTACTAGTTCTAGCCTATTGAGCCGTTTAGCTCTACCTTTAGCCTCCGCAGCCCGTTGTCCGGCTTTATATCTCCTTATGAAGGCTTCTTCTCGGGCTATGAAATCTTGCTGCCGCTCATAGCTCCTTTTTTGCCACAGAGCCTGTTCTCCTTTTTGGACACGGTATTTGGAATAATTTCCGGAGTAGACATTTAATTTTTCGTGGTCTAACTCCCATATATTCGTCACGACTTTATCTAGGAAATGCCGATCGTGAGAAACCACTAAGAAGGCGCTGGTATAGTGATTCAGTAGTCTTTCCAGCCATGATAATCCTTTGAGGTCTAAATAGTTTGTTGGCTCGTCTAAGATTAAGAAATCAGGATTGGACAAAAGTGCTTTAGCCAATGCTGCTCTTGTACGTTCTCCTCCGCTGGCTAGACGAATTGGTGTATCCAACGTTTCTTGGGATAACCCAATTCCTGTTACCATTCGATCTAATGCATTTAGATATGAGTAACCCCCTAGGGTTTCGTATTCTTCAACTAACGATGCGTATTCCGTTTCATATAACCTTTTATCTTCCGTTGAAGAATTAGGGAGTTGTTTCAGACAGTTGTCTATCTGAAGTTCTAAATCTGTTAGTCGCGAAAAAGCCGTTTTAATTTCAGCGCGGAGAGTCTCTTCCGTGGATGGTGGAGCTATTTGGGGTACATATCCAATCTTGATATTTTCTGGTAAATAAATTTTTCCTGAGTCTGGTTCCAGATCGCCTATAACCATTCGAATCAAAGAAGTTTTACCGGCGCCATTGGGTCCAACCATCCCGATTCTAGCTTTGTCTGGCACATCAAGGCTGATCCCCGAGTAAATCAAGGAATTTCCGTATGTGAGTGACAATTTCGAAGCAGATAAAACTGGCATTTGATTAACGTTAGACTTTTTCTTTAAAACTTCAACGTACTATATAACGGGTCAGGCATACATATCTGTAGATTTATTACGATTAATCCTAGTCTTATATTTAACCCTAAGATACTTACCTCAGAGCACCGATTCCTATTTACGCAGTTTGATTCAGGCACAATCTTGAGCCCAATAATCTGGATAAGACTATATATACGCCAGTGTAGCTTATTTCAAGCATCTATTCTTTTAATAACCCTCGCAATTTATTTGAATAAATCTTTTTTGATCTTATTGGGTATCAAATTTTCTATTTTTAGATCTTCAATGGCTGATTTATCTAATATTTTATCCAATGATATTGGAGCTTCCAGAGATGGAAGATTAATATCAATTAACTCGCTCATTAGTTCATTCAATTTTGGCTGTTCAACGGTTATATCGGGAAGCAGAATTTCCTTCCAAGGTAGTTCTCCTTTCGGAACCAATTCCCACGCTTTTTTTGAGGCCGCTCGTTCTGCAAGGGCACTTTGTAACATCCAGTCAATGTTCAAACATTTGTTGATACTTTGTTCATCGAGAGATCCACAGGATTCATAGAAGGCTGTCAGACCTTTATGTATGGAGATTAGATAATGTTTTGGGAAATCAAATGTTTGAAAAATGGCGTCAGAATGTATATCTTCCGGGTCAATCTGAGATCCTTCGCTGCTAATTTGTAACGGGAGTCCAGAATGTTCGTAATCTAGCATTGATCCAGGTACACGAGTTATCGGATCTCCATCGATTACTACTCTATAGCTGTCAGGGACTATCTCTTCGTGTGCTATCCGAAATTCAGATAGACCTACGCGGGGAGATCCGTACGTGTATAGTCTTACGGATCTCTGTTTGTTGGCCGCCAGGTCAAAACTTGCTAAGGTAGCTAATGCTCCGCCTAGGCTGTGCCCGGTGACATATATGTTTTTATCCGGATGCTTATCGATGTATTTGATTATCTGGTCTCTGTACCGAAGGTATTCATTGTGGAAACCTGCGTGGACGTTAATTTGATTATATGTTTCGAAGTTAGGTGATTCTTCAGTAATGAACTCTATTTTCTTTAAATAAGATTTGAGATCGGTCAAGACATTTAATGTAGTGCCCCAGCCGTCATCTGAAGTAGTAGATCTAAAAACAACTACTATATTGTCGTCTTGAATGGCTACATAAGCTTGGCCCCCACTCATAGGTGGTTGTTCTACACCCCAGATTTCTTTCGCATTTGAATTGTGGTCTGCACCACGGATTACTGCTCCTACTAGTTCAAAGCCGTTCTTAGAAAGGGTTTCTTGAATGTTTTGTGGATCGGATAATACCCATACGGAATGTTTGAACAAAGTCATTATTTCGTTGATAAATTGTTTTTGAAATCCATGTTTGGAGGCAAGTTGTTTTGTATTGGGGGTAGTTGTTTCAGGGGTTGGGACTGTCTGTAACTGGGTGATAGCAGTTGTAGGTGAAGGATCTGATGGATGGGAGTCAGATCCAGAAGCGCTGCATGCACTAAGCACTGATATGGCAAAAAATATAGTAAGGCACTGGACGGTCCTATCTTTTACCGAAATCAGAGACATTTACTTCAAATCCCCTTCTTGGATATGCGTTCCAAAACGCGTTTGGTTCTACGTCGTCTATTTTAAGAAAGGAGTTAGTTTTTCGCAAATGGATAAACCACTAACTGCTTCAACTAAGCGTTTGGTGGCGGATAATTATCATGGTATGAAACGGTTTAGATATTTTGACTTGCCTTGATCGAAACTCTCTTTCTAGTTTATGTTTGGATCAGTTCCATGCGACTTGGGTTATAATAACTTGAGTAACATAACATTCAAGTTTCAGTAGTTTATTTCAAAGGAGTTTCCTGCCATGATCGAAAAAGAACGGTTAGTAGCTTCATTTTGTGAATTGGTCCAGATAGACAGTCCATCTGACGAAGAAGAGGACATGGCAAGACACCTTACTCAGCGGTTGGACCGGTTGGGGTTTACGGTTGTTCGGGATGATCATGGCAATGTTATCGCATCAGAAGAAGGGCTGGATCCTCTATTGCTTTCGGCTCACATGGATACTGTTGAGCCCGGAAGAGGGATTACCCCCATAATCAATGGTGACCGGATTACTTCTGACGGAACTACTATCCTGGGCGGAGATTGCAAGGCGGGAGTAGCTGCAATAATGGAAGGCCTAGAATCGGTAGCTGAAAGTGGGGCCTCTAGGAGGCCATTGCAGGTGGTTTTTACACGCGGAGAAGAAATCGGCTTGGTAGGGGCTACCAACCTAGACTATTCTCTTATTAGGGCTAAGGAAGCAGTGGTGTTTGATGGGAATGGCCCAGTAAATACTATCACAGGTGCAAGCCCCACCTATATGAGATTTGATGTTACGGTCAAAGGAAGGGCCGCTCATGCTGGAGTTGAGCCCGAGAAAGGGTTGTCTGCGATCCGGATAGCTACCGAGATAATCAACGATCTCCCAAACGGCCGTCTGGATGAAGAAACTACGTTTAACGTAGGTTTGATATCAGGAGGATCTGTTAGAAATGCGGTGCCAGCAGAAGCTACATTTGGAGGGGAATGGCGAAGCAGAAATACCGAGACATTGGACTCTATTAAGATGCAATTGTTGACTACCTTGGACAGGACGAGAGAGCGATATAAAGATGCTCAGATAGAAGAAGATCTGGAAGTTATGTTTCAGATGTACAATTTGGATCCTGAAGAGCAAATTGTCCAATTGGTGACGAGAGTGATGAGAAATATGACTCTCGAACCCAATATTCGTCCCTCGGGTGGTGGTACAGATGGCAACGTCATGCGGCTACATGGGATTGAGAGCGTAGTGGTCGGAATGTCTACGAATGAGATGCATACCGTGGATGAGTACGTAGTTATCCCAGATTTAGTCAATACTGCAAGATTTTGCCAAGAAGTTATATGTTTCGCTCATTAGATATTAGATCGACATTTGAGGCCATGACTTTTGCTAATCGAGTGAATTTATCATAGATTCGAATCTGTTTCCAAATTCCCGGCGTTGCCACGAACGTACCTCAGGCTCACTGAAACTTGGCTTTGGGGAATCCTGATTTACAGTACAGAAAGACCAGCGTTCAAGGCTGATAGTAGGCCATAAAAGCGGTGGATCTAAGCCGAGAACTGCTCCTAAATCCATACGCCATTGCTTGAACCGTTGAAGTCTTAGTTTGGATTCTTTGGTCCAGAATATTCCTCTCCGATCTCGAGGAGGACGGTGATATTCTGGTCCGTTTAATCCTCTCAAGACTGCTTCCCGAAATGAAGTGCCGAATTTTCTTTCTGCAATTGGGGAAATGCCTATTAGTGGGTCTAAGCTGCTGGCGGATGATTCACAAGAAGTTCCCACTATATTTAATAATGAATCGTTAGATAGGATTCTAGAAGGTGGGGAATCCATTTTAGCTGCAAGGTTGTCTCGCACCATAAAGAGCTCTTTTAATACTGCCAAGCCACGGGGTGATAATTTATCGCTACCTTTAACCTTCAAGAATGATATCTCTGGTGGGCTTGGAGGAGTGTATTTGGTCCCTTCTAATCGTTGGCATTCTTCATTGACCCAATCTAAACGACCTGTTTGGTTCAAAATCTGTTTTAACTTTTGGGCCATTGCTAGAAGATAGATCACATCGTTAGCCGCATATTCGAGAGCTGGTTCACTTATTGGTCTCTTACTCCAATCTGAAGTCTGTAATTTTCTATTTTTGGGGATAGATATTTTCAAAGTATCATCTAGGACGGATGCGAGGTTCGGGGTGGCTGATCCAATAAATTTGGCTGCAATATGCGTGTCGAACAGATTAGTCAGATTGAATCCATAATCTCTATTCAAAGACCTGAGGTCATAGTCACTACCATGGATTACTTTTTCTATAGATGGGTTAGCTAAGATCAAGCCTAACGTTGAGAGATTAGTAACCCGTATCGGGTCTATTATGAAGGTGTCCTTAGTTGTCCCTATTTGAATGAGACATACTCGCTCACGATAGCAATGGAGGCTGTTGGATTCAGTATCTATAGCCAGAGCAGGTTCATGGCTTAATGTAACTGAAACCTTATCCCACGCTGATTGATTTTCGATTAAAAATACGTGTCCCAACTGCTAGCTCCACTAATAACTTGACATAACTACTGGTAAGTAGTTATGTGGAGGGATTATATCAAAGCAGTTGACGCATTTAACCAATATTGTCGGTGGATTATCGCTGTCTTTGCGCTGCCAAAGGCGGATGCTATACTCCCTTTGCTGATCCTAATTAGATTATTCTTCTAAACAAGGGTTGTCAGACAATAATAATAGATGAGGCCTTTTTATGAATGGAGCTGAACTAAAAGCTACCTTGAATTCTGGAGGTAGAGTATTTGGTACGATGCTTAGCCTGACTCGTAATCCTCGTTGGATACCAGAACTAGCTAATGTAGGGTTAGATTATGTGGTTATTGACACCGAACATGGTGCGAGGAGTAGGGGCGAATTGGCAGATTTTTTGACTACGCTTAATACTACTGGTGTCGTGCCGATAGTTAGAATACCCATTCCAGATTCACACTACGTGACCATGATCCTTGACGCTGGTGCCCAAGGAGTTTTGGCTCCTTATTGTGAAACAGTAGAAGAAGTGAAAGATGTTGTCGGTGCAGCGAAATGGAGACCTTTGAAAGGGGATTCAGTACGCCGGTTAGTGGATACCGGGGAACATGTAAGTAATGAGACCCGCGCTTATTTGGAAGAACGGAATAAAAATAGTGTTGTGATAATTGGGATCGAGAGTGTACGTGCAGTCAATAATTTGGAAGATATATTGAAAGTTGAAGGGATCGATGGTATTTTCGTTGGCCCGAATGATATGAGTATATCGTTGGGGATACCTGACCAATATGATAAACCAGAATACAAAGAAACTGTTAAAAAAGTCATAGATATCTCCGAGGCCCATGGCAAACCAGTATTAGTTCATCATCAGACTCCTGATCTGTCGAGTTACTGGATAGAACAAGGAGCGCGATTTGTATTACACACTACTGATAGGCGAATATTGGCCGAGGGATATAGGGCAGATTTTAAGCGTTTACGGGATGTTGCGGCCACATTGGAGTGATTCAGGTCTTGTCGGTTAGTTGATGAATTGATGGCTCTTATGGACTGGTCCACCGTTCGCGGAGAGCTTCAACATATACTTTGTCATAATCTCCGTGGTGTCCCGCTTTAGGGCTATCAACAAGTTCTTCGGCCCAAAGGTAATCCACATCAGCCCATTGGATTGGATAAGGAGTTTGGTCAAAAAAAGTGGTAACAGCTTGATTTGCATCTTCGGCGTTCATGTATCCCATCATCTGGAAATTGTCGTAAATGTTTCCTGACGCCGATATAAATTGGCCCTTCATCGCGCCTAAAATAATGAATTGAGGCATAGGTCTACCTTAGTTACTGTTTTGTGGCCTTATCTAGATAATATATGGACGGTGGTCACATCTCCTGCGCCAGAACACTGTGCCAATCCTATTTTGGGGCCGGAAGAAGGAGATCCGTGGCGTCCGCTTACTTGCCTATCTCCTGCTTCTTGACGAAGCTGGGTAACAGTTTCATGTATCATCCGTATGCCAGTTGCACCGAAAGGATGCCCCATCGCCAAAAGGCCTCCGTCAGTATTGGTGGGTATATCTCCAGTTAAAGCGGTGCGACCAGATTCAGTCGCTTGCCAGGCTTCTCCCTTCGGAATTAGGTGAAGAGACTCTAACTGCTGAAGTTCTCCTATGGTTGATGCGTCGTGTACTTGAACTAAATCGACTTCATTTGGATTTATCTTACTGGCTTGGTACGCTTCCGTGGCGGCTGGTTCTGTCCGATACGGACTGAATGCTGAGTGGTCACTCCCTCGCCCATTGTAATTTCCTGATCGTAAAACGGCAGCTGACACTGTGATTGACCTCTTTTCATCAATACCATATTTCTTTATAGAATCTTTTGCACAAAGTACTGCCGCCGCAGCACCTTCGCTGGTAGGACAGCATTGGAATAAAGTTAAAGGATCAGCTATAAGTCTAGATCCCAATACCTCTTCTACTGTATAAGTTTCTTTTCGGTGAGCAAATGGGTTTAATGTAGCGTTTTGGCGGGCTTTTACTGCCACTTGCGCGAGTGAACGTGCTGTTGCCCCGGTTTCTTCCATGTATCTTCGCATTCTAAGAGCGTATCCGGCCATCATGTGGTCCGCCCCTATATACCTCTCGGGACTTTCCGACGCAGTCACTGTTACAGGACCACTCGGAACTTTTTCTGCTCCGAATGCTAATGCTACATCAAACATTCCTGTAGTTACTCCCCAATATGCTTGCCAAAAGGCAGTTGAGCCGCTGGAACATGCATTCTCTACATTTATGATTGGTATTCCTGTTAATCCCAAAGCGGCTAATGCTGTTTCGCCTACGGACATACCTTGGTAGTACACATGACCAAAATATGCTACAGGTATATCCGACCATTTTATACCGCCATCAACTAAAGCTTCCATTACGGCATGGCGGGCTAGAGATGCGAGGTCACTGTCTGGGAATCTGCCGAATGGATGTAATCCGACTCCCACTACGACTACTTCTCGTCCTGGTCTGAATTGAATCATTAAAAAATCTCTCTTACGTGGCCGTGATTTTTACTAGATGATCTATGATGAACTGGGTTTCCATTTATATACAGATATAAGCTTGTTGTTTTCTGGAATGGATACTAATTCTATCGCTAGGTCCATTTGCATCCCAATTTTAAGGTCACTTGACTCGCATCCAATGACTTCTGCTAGAACGTGTGGCCCCTCTGGCAATTCTACTTCTCCCAGGGTATAGGGTACGTTCCCTGGCCACTCTCTAGGAGGTACCCTAACTACGGTATAGCTATATAAGGTTCCATGCTCATCTAATCGGATAGCTTCAAGGTCGCTCGAAGTGCATGATTGGCAAAAGGTTGCCAACCCAAAGACCGAAACGTTGCAAGACGTGCATCGGTGACCTCGTAATACCCCGTCAGTCCCTGTTTCGTTAGTGAGTTCTAATCTATTGGGGTCGACCGATTGTGCTAGTTCTGTTGAATCATTTGCCATGTGTTGTCCTGAGGAATTAAGGTTTTCCTGAAAGGAGGTCCTTAAGATATTTGGGTCAGGTTAAGCTAGGCTCGGAAGTGTGTCAACAGGGTTAAAAGCCCTATTGACCCTGTTCTTGGGTCGTGATAATTTGGCGGCATCGGATACCTATGCCTTATATGGCTTCTAGGACACGAATTCCAGAAACCTTCTGTCTTTAAAGGACCTTAGATGAAAGTAGATAAGAGTCAATCCTGGAACATGTCTATTGGGGAGTTTTTTAAAGAGGCAGTTGAGAGAAACGCCACTAGCGTGTTTATTGAGATCTCAGGACAAAAGGTTACTTATCAGGAATGTTTTGATCGATCATTACGGACTGCGTCTATGTTCAAAACACTTGGGATTGCTAAAGGCGATAGAGTAGCTCTGTTTTTACCTAACTGTCCAGAGTTTCTCTATTGTTGGTTTGGTTTATCAATGATTGGAGCGGTCAGCGTGCCAATCAACACTGCTTACAAAAGGGATGAAACATTTTATATTCTTGATAACGCAGAAGCATCGGCCTTGGTAGCCCATCAATCCCTTCTGACTGTCGCAGGTCCGGCAAGCGAGATAGCGAATAAGCTTATATCTAAGTTGTATGTGCTAGACGAAAATGTTGATGATCAACTAACAACAACCAACTTGAACGGCTGGAGAGATTTCTACGAGTGCTGGAATTACCAACCGCCTGCCGATATTGACGATACGGTGTTACCAGATGATATCTCTATGTTGGTATATACCTCTGGTACTACTGGGAACCCGAAAGGGGTCCAAGTGACGCACCTGATGTATGTTGCTGCGGGGCAAGGATTCGCTTATTGGACTGATGCTACATCTAGTGACAGATTCTTCACATGCCTTCCATATTTCCATGCTAATGCTCAATATTACTCAACTATGGGCACTATGGCCGCAGGAGCTACGTTAATTGTAGAGAGTAGGTTTAGCGCCTCTCGGTTTTGGGCTCAAGTTAAGGAATCCAGAGCCACTGTAGTTAACTTCATTGGCATGATGATGCCAGTACTCTCGAAACAACCTTCATCTGATGATGACAGAGACAATAGAGTTCGTTTGTTTTACGGATCCCCAGCTTTTTCGAAGGAATTTCTAGAAGCCTTTCAACACCGATTCGGGACAGAAGTTATTGTTGGATTCGGAATGACTGAGACCTGTTATGGGACCATAGAATCATTGGGAGAATCCAGAAGATCCAATTCTTCTGGATTGCCACGGAGACATCCCAACGAGGCTTTCGAGAACCTGTTGAAAATCGCTGATGATCTGGGAAATAAACTTCCGACGGGGCAAATTGGAGAGATATCCATCAAAAATCCGGCCATCACTCCTGGCTATTGGCGAAATGAAGAACAATCTCGATCATCTCTTCGTGATGGGTGGCTTTATACAGGAGATCTTGGGTGGCTAGATGACGACGGATATTTATATTTTATAGACCGTAAAAAGGATGTTATAAGACGGAGAGGAGAAAACATATCTTCCCAGGAAGTAGAGGATGTAATTAAACGTCACACATCTGTACTGGATTGCGCAGTAATCGCTGTTCCATCTGAATTAGGTGAAGACGAAGTGAAAGCTTACGTGTTGCCAAGGGATGGGATTGAACTTGAGGCGGAGGAGATAGTCTACTGGTGTGCGGATAATCTAGCTTATTTTAAGGTGCCTCGTTATATAGAATTAAGAGAAGATTTACCTCGGACACCGAGTCTACGGGTCCGTAAAGATGTCTTGAGGCAGGAACGAGAGGACTTAATTCAGGGTTGTTTCGACCGCGAACAAGCGGGGATCAATATCAGGTAATAACCCCGGTATCTCTGATAGATACCGATTAGATTAGCGTAAGGATATAGACTAAGAAATACCGGAAGAGGGATATTACTATGGAGAGAAATTTTTGGCTTTTTAAATCTGAACCCACCGCATACTCACTTGATGATTTATTCAATGAGGATGATCAAACGGCAGAGTGGGATGGAGTTCGGAATTATCAAGTTCGCAATTTCATGCGTGACCAGATGAAAGTGGGAGATGCGGTTTTGTTTTATCATAGCAATGCTAAGCCTACCGCTGTGGTTGGCACTGCCACGATAGTCGGGGAATCCTATCCAGATGTTACTGCATGGGATCCTAAAGCAAAATACTATGATCCTAAGACTTCCCCAGACAACCCGATTTGGCTAGTTGTAGATATAAAGGCAGAATCTAGGTTCGCCCGCCCTGTGACTCTAGCTGAGATCAAAAACAATCCCGTGTTTTCTGATATGTTACTCATACGTAAAGGGATGAGGCTTTCCGTTCAACCGGTTAACCAGGTTGACTACGATCGTATTATTGAACTGGGCGGCGAGACTGCCTAAATATATATCATCCACTCCAATAGGTTTTCATCTGGATCTCTGGCGTAAAGGCTTACGGCAGGAAGGGCGCCATGTTGTCGTGCGCCTTTCCTAGCTCCGGGTCCCCGGATTACTTCTATTCCTACATCGCTTAACATTTTCTGACATGCTTCTACGCTGCCTTCCCATACAAAACAAATGTCTGTGCAACCCGGAACCGCTGTTGGCCCTCTGTAAGAGGCAGTGTAACCCTCAGGGTGGATATTAATTTTTGAATCTCCCACTTGTATAGAGAAAATATTAGCGGTACCAGAGCGCCACTCTGCCTCGTCGTTAATCGTGAATCCAAGTTTCTTGTAAAACTGGATTAGGCGCTCTGCATTTGCTGTGGGCATCGCGATATGATCAATTCCTACGGTGGCCATATTTAAATATGCTCCTTCTACAGTATTGGAAATTTCTTAGCTGATGCTTATAAATCTCAGTTTGCCCGAATATTTTCTTGACTTTGGGATTTCACTTTCTCCAAGAATTCAACGATCAAATTACGAGTAGTGTCTGGTTCATTTGAAAGAAGACCATGTCCAGCATCCGGTATCAAGAAAAATTCAGATTGGGCTATTGATGAATGCAATTGAAGGCCACATTCTAAAGGGATACGGCTATCCATGTCTCCGTGTGTTATTAGAGTTGGCATCGCCAGTTCGCCCAATCTATCTTCTAAAGAGTTTCCTATATCCAAATAGCTTTGAATAGTTTTAGCTATAGCTCGATATCGGGACATATCTCGTTGGTATGAGGGAATGGACTGATCTGAATCGAAAGTCGACTTCTCTTCCTTTTCGATTATTGACAGGACTCGATTCAATTCCTGCTTCCTAAGTTGACGTTGTTCCTCTTGGCAATAGGACATGGTATTTATGAGTAACAAACTTTTTGTCATTCCAGGGTGTTCTAGTGCGAATGTTATAGCAATGGGTCCGCCGGCCGAAGACCCTAGTATGTGGGCCTCGCTTATTCCTAAGTGCCCTAATAGTGCGTGTACATCTGC
>CAJXEF010000049.1 GCA_913052545.1 uncultured Chloroflexota bacterium | reverse complement strand
ACGGCACTTGCATCCAGAGGGTCTATGCCGTCTTTGATTCTCAAGAAACCAGCGGATTGCTCAAAAATCTTTGACCCAATTCCAGTAACTAGTTTCAGTTCGTTTCTTGACCGGAATGGGCCATATTTATCACGATGATCAACTATATCTCGAGCCAACGCTACACTGACCCCAGATACATAGGAAAGTAGATTTTCGCTCGCAGTATTCAAATCGACACCGACCTTGTTGACACAACTTCCTACCACTTCTTCTAAGCGTTTTGACAAAGCGCTCTGATCAACCTCATGTTGATATTGACCTACCCCTATAGATCTAGGATCGATTTTGACCAATTCTGACAAGGGATCTATCAGCCGTCTCCCTATAGAAACGGCACTTCTCAAAGTGATATCCAAGTCCGGAAATTCAGATCTGGCAACCGGGGAGGCAGAGTAAACTGAGGCACCACTTTCATTTACACTTATGACTGGCACATCAATATCCAGATCTTTTAAAAATCCTTCAGTCTCTCTACTCCCGGTACCATTCCCTACCGCTATTGCATCTATGCTATATGTAGTAAGTAAAGATAATAGAGTACTCGACGCCTTTGAGGCTTCGGTTTCCCCCGATAATGGAAAAATAGTATCGGAGTGAAGCAGCTGCCCATGTTCACTTAAACATACCAGCTTGCATCCTGTACGGAGCCCCGGATCAATCGCCATGACACTCTTATTGCCCAAAGGAGGGGCTAAAAGTAACTGCTCGACATTTTTCGAAAAAACTTCAATAGAAGTATTTTCAGCGTTTTGTTTTATAGTGCTCCGAACTTCCGATTCTATAGAGGGTCGTAACAATCTCTTATAAGCATCTTGAATAGATTCCACAACCTGTTCAGTAGCTCGACCATAACCATTAACGAAAATACTATTCAGGCGACTCAAAGCCTGATCTAAAGGCGGAGCGATACCTACGGATAGACATTTTTCATTCGCCCCTCTAAACATAGCGAGGACCCTGTGAGAAGCCAGATTCGACAGTGGCTCATCCCAATTGAAATAATCCCGATATTTTGATTCCGTGTCATTCATACCAGGATTTACTCGAGAAGATAATATGCCCTGACGCCAATACAGATCTCTTATCGAATCCCTGGCAATCTGATTTTGACTGATCCATTCAGCCATTATGTCTCGAGCACCACCAAGGGCATCTCCAATTGATTCAACACCTAATTCAACGTTAATATACTGCAGGGCAGCTAATTCCTCACTAATATTCCCTTGCTCCCACAGGAGCCCAGCTAACGATTCTAGCCCCTTAGATTTGGCAATAAACGCCCTGGTCCGTCGACTTGGTTTATAGGGCAGATATAAATCCTCTAATCTTGATAAGCTGTAAATAGAGATTAATGAGTCCTCAAGAAGCTGTGTCATTACGCCCATCTTGACCAGAGATTTGTATATGGTTAGCTTGCGCTTGTTTAATCTTTGGTGTTGTAGGATTTCCTCTTGAATTTTTTCTATGTCTATCTCATCTAGCCCACTTGTGGCCTCTTTTCTATATCTAGCAATGAATGGCAACGTACATCCGTCGGCTAATAATCTGCCAACAGCTTTGACTTGAGAGTGGTCAATCTTTACGAATTTAGATATTTCGAATAAATCAATATCAAACTTAGGTTCCACTGAAAATAGCTCTCTTCAAACAAAAATTTAATTGAATGGATCCTTTACCGATCTGTAGAATCAACCAACCGGGGATTCTTGTGGTTACGACTTATCATCCACCGATGAATCGGTTGTCGAATTCTATAGCAAACTCATGGCCTTGTTCACATTTGAGCAAACCCAGCGATAATGCGTCGTCTGTCTTGAGCCTGCCATACATAATTAATACATACGACTCAGCGCTACAATTAAAACACGGGCTCGAAGATTCAGTTAAACCTTCTTCGAGATAGGCACCCTCAGCAGTAACAACTACATCTTGAATATTGCCTGCGAAATCAACGAGGTTAAAACGGTATCTGATTGGGCTTTTTATTTCAGGATCCGGTCGAAACGATCTACGGATAGCTCTGGGTACCGTATCACATAAAACCTGAACACTTGCCGGAGAAAGATGATAATCCGACTCAAGCTCCGATCTGACATCCCATGCATGCATCGTCAATTCACTAATGCGCATTTCTAACATAGTCTCGATTTTCTCCGGACCAGGAGGCCAGTAACATAACGTATCCCACTGGGTAGAGCACACTGACTTAAACACCTCGATAGAATCCTCAAGACGTGCGGAAAATTCGTTCAACAAATTTTTGCCCAAAGTATCTACAGTAGAAAAAGCTCTCTCAAAAATGGCTTGAGCGAACTGATCCTCATCATGATCTACAGGATCAGGTGATCCAGGTGGAGGTGTAGTATCACCGGATAAACCACGACGGATACGGAGAGAAAAATCCTGACCCGCAACATGGGCCACAACGTGGGCAACTGTCCATCCATCGCAGGCACTCGGATGCATCCAATCATTTTCTGATAGAGTAGTTAAATATAGCTTAAAGGCATTCGCCTCGCATTCAAGTAAATTAATCAATTCTTGGGGTGTTCCCATAATAAAATCCTTAACCACAAATCTCGACAATGAAGCTGGAATCCATATCCTGATGTAACAGCTAATATCTAAACAATCGCTCTAATTACGCCCTTTTATCGAGCGAAATCCTGCTCTGACCCAGCACATCATGATTAACTAAGAATTCCGGCATTCGACCCTGCAAAACATCGACAGTCGCCTGAGCCGTCCGCGTTTCTAATTCCAACACAGATTGCTGCGATAAAAAAGCTATATGAGGCGTGATTTGTACGTTATTCAAGCGAAATAACGGATGATCTGGCAGAGGAGAAGAATCTTGCATGACGTCTAAACCAGCTCCTCCTATAGAATGGTTCTTCAATGCTTGATATAAAGCCTGTTCATCAATGATTGGGCCTCTCGCGCAATTAATAATATATGCATTTGGCTTCATCCTTCGTATCATATCGGCATCTATTAAAGCCTTTGTATCCTCGTTTAACGGAGGGTGTAAGGTGATGTAATCCGACGACGACATCAATGCAGGGAGAGACAATAATCTAACCCCTAAACAATCTGCATCGACTTCATTTTTATAGGGATCAAAGGCAACGATATTTAACCCAAACGACTGGGCTTTTTTAGCTACTGCTTGACCAATTCTCCCTAAACCGATAATTCCAAGAGTTCTATCTTTCAAACGCAGCAAAGGGTACGGCGACCTAGTCCCAGACCAATCACCTGTTTTGGCAATTCCATCGTAAAATGGAATTTGCCTATTCCAGGACAACAAAAGTGCCATTACGTGGTCTGAGACCTCATCTACGCAATAATCAGGAACATACGTTACAGGGATACCTCGATCCGTCGCCGTAGCTACCGCTATATTATCTACCCCGACTCCATATCTACTAATCACAACACACTTTTTGGCGGATTCAATTACTTTCTGGGTAACTTGGGCAAAGCAAGTCATTATCGCATCAACGTCACCTGCCAATGCAGATAAAGTGTCTTCAGATTGATCCGGCGCTTCTATAATATCCGCTCCTATTTTGGCTAAGACTTCTCTCTCCGGATCTAGAGAAGGCCATACGTAATCCGTAACCAGAACTCGGTATGAGGATTTATAGATAGCCACTACAAACTCCTTTGAAATGGAGGTGAAATAAAGGCCAATTATTTTTACTTAAAAACTGGAGCGCAGTTAAATTCATGACGATTTATGAAACGTTAACTAGGCAGAAACAAATCTAGAAAAAACCTCGCTTCCCCTATAAATCGCCTTGCACCCTAACTCCTCCTCGATTCTTAAGAGCTGGTTATACTTTGAAAGACGTTCGGACCTAGCCAAAGATCCTATCTTTATTTG
Source organism: uncultured Chloroflexota bacterium (assembly GCA_913052545.1). Next base: position 8,960 of record CAJXEF010000049.1, on the reverse strand, counting down.
ACCCGCATTAGTAGCGACAGCCAAGTCGGCAATAGTAGCGTCCTCAGTCTCACCAGACCTAGCGGAAATTACTGGTGAGAACCCGGCCTGTTGAGCCCAGGTAATAACCTCCAAAGTTTCGGTCAAGGTACCTACTTGGTTAGGTTTGACCAAAATACTATTGGCTATTCCATCTGATGTACCGCGTTCTAACCTATCTAATTTAGTAGTAAATAAATCATCGCCTATGAGTTGCACATTATCTCCCAAGCTATCTGTCAACAGTTTCCATCCGGCCCAATCGTCCTCTGCTAGACCATCTTCTATAGACAACACTGGATATTTTTTATGCCAATCCACCAATAATTCAATTATTTCGGCCGACACAAGATCTCTACCTTCACATTTTAGATGGTATTTTCCATCTGAAAAAAATTCCGAAGCTGCCACATCCAGACCAATGGCCATATCTTGATTAATCCCAGGGGAATAGCCTGCAAATTCTATAGCTTCGGTAAGCAAAGAAATAGCCGTTTCATTGCTTGGCAAATTCAGACCATACCCCCCTTCATCCGCGACTCCCGAAAAGCTGATCGATTTCTCTTCGAGTAATCGCCCCATAGCGCGATAAACATTAGCGCAGTCTTGTAACGACTCCTTGTAAGTATGAGATCCAACCGGTATCACCAAGAAATCTTGAAAATCCAATCCGCCTGAAGCGTGCCTGCCTCCGCTGATTATGTTAACCATTGGCACTGGTAATTCCCTGCCTTGCTCGCCACCTAAATACCTATAAAAAGGCATTTTATGATTCGCCGCAGCCGCGTGAGCCGTAGCCAGGGAGATACCCAAAATAGCATTGGCACCCAAGTTAGATTTATCGGCAGTACCGTCCAGACTTATGATTAATTCGTCTACGACCTGTTGTTGATCTGCCGCTAACCCACGCCTGATAATTTCGGGACCTAAAACCTGATTTACATTTTGAACCGCCTGAAGCACTCCTTTTCCTGAAAATCGACTAGCGTCCCCATCTCTTAATTCCACGGCCTCATGCGTCCCTGTGGATGCTCCGGAGGGCACTATTGCTCGTCCCTTGGCACCCCCGGATAACACGACTTCTACTTCAACCGTTGGGGTACCTCTCGAATCCAATACTTCTCTACCATGGATGCTATTAATTCTTGAGTTTATTGTCACAGGTCATCTCGAAATCAAATAGGGTGATCATTTGGGCTATAGATTCTAAATTTTCTAGCAACAAGCGCTTGGAGAGCCTCCTAACAAAATTCTTCCTATGGTCGTTGTTGATATATTCTACAGGCGACTTACCATCAATCCTAGCCAACATCAGGCATCCGATTTGCTTTATTACGTCTCTTTCTCGAATCGGTCTGTCAGATACCTGCCCGCCCAAAGCTACAGCTATTTGGAGATTGCCATTCTTTACGGTGTGGTCGGCAGGCAAATTAGAAGAGGAGGTATAACCTATCAAGAACTGCTTTATGGCATCAAAGAAATCTTTTTTTTGATTGGCGTTAGCAATCGCTTTCAGCAACAAATGATTCAACATAAAGGCGAGATCGAAAACTGGATTACCATAGTGGGCTACTTCAAAATCAATCAAGAATGGTTTCTTTTTAAAGACCAGCAGATTTTTAGGGCTGTAATCTCCATGAACTAAAGCAACCTGAGTTTCAAGCATTCGATCAGCCTCCCTACCTATAATATCTGAAACGTCTCTATGTAAACGCGAGACTGTACGATGATAGGGCTCTATTCGTAGCTCAACAAATGAATCAAGATTTGAAAAAATGGTTTTCCTACCCAGTAATCCAACATCAATATTATGAAACCGTCTTAACAAAGTACCACTTTCCCTCGCTATTTCAGGGGAAATTTTTCCTGATAGAAGCAACTCTTTCCAATTAATACTCTCTTCCGGAGCAGCCGACATCACAAATAAAAAATTGGTTTGGTCTTCGTAAATAATTTCTGGGAGAGACCCTACCTCTAAAACATCTTTTAAAATGTCTATGCATTCTCTTTCCCTATAGATCCGAGTCCTATCCGCTTTCCATTCTTCTTTTACCCTCAAATATTCAAGAGACTGTTTTACTACTATACTTCTGTCCGAAGTGGTCACCTTAACTACCGTATTTGAAATACCCCAGCCTAAAGTTTCAACATCAACTACAGCTGAATACTTCAACAGGCCTTCGGAAATCAGGTAATCAGTCACGTTATTTTCGTTTAAATCAAAGGCCATAATTCCCAAATAAATTGTTTAATAGGTTCAAATTTCTGCTAATATACCCTTCTAATATAGACACAGCAACATATCGAGCTCTTATCAAAATCCCGTAATCCAATCTAATTGCAACTCATCTGCAGGCAAGGAGGAATGATATTGGACCCTGTAATAAAAAACTTCAGAAACGTTTACGTACCTGAGGGGCCTGCTGCCCGTCTAATCTGGGTTGAAGATAACCCGCCAACCTGTACAATGACGTACTCAGAAATATACCCTGGCAGGACCAGCGCCCATCACTCACATACATGGGAACATGAAATCTTTATAATAAAAGGCTCAGGGACGTTGATCTGTGATGGAGTCGAACACGCGATACGTGCAGGAGATGCGATTTACATCCCGCCAGACGCCGATCACTATACATTAAATAACGGTGGACAAGGTGTAATCAGACGGATCGAAGTCAACCCTTTAGGTGCCCTACTAGCGGAAACCCAGTCCAATAACACCAACAACAAAGGCAACCACCTCCCAGTCATAAAAAATCTAGATACTATAGATCAGAGTTCTGGCCCTGCCAGAACTATAATTGGACCGGATGATGGAGCCAAAACTTATTCAATGGCCTTCCGTGGTGTATTAAAGGGCGAATTTTCTCCAAAACATATTCACCCAGGAGAACATCAAGCTTTTTTTCTCGAAGGCAGTGCTATTCTGGAATGTGACGGAACCGAGTTTTTTGTATCTGAAGGGGATGCCATATTAGTTCATCCAAACACCGATCATGAGTGGAGAAGTAATAGTGATAACCCGGCAAAATGGTTGGTATTTAACCCAGTCTAGTAGCTAACCCAGAGTCCCTATTTTAAATATTTCCCTATGGTTTGTCCCGATAGTATAATAGACATTAACTACCCATCAATATCCGAAGCGAGGTACGTACATGAATCTTTTAGTAATTTCCGGAGGCCGACACCCGTACGAAGAATCCACTCCGGTTCTAAATGACTTTCTTAAATCGGCAGGGCACCAGGTGACCATTACTGAGGATGCATCAGTTCTTGCAAATGAATCTCAATTGAATAATTATGACGCTCTGGTATTTAATACCCGCAGGGAAAATGCCCCGGGAGCCCCGGATTTGCGATTATCCTCGGAAGAGCAAAATGGTATGAAACGTTTTATAAATGCTGGTAAAGGCTTCGTATGCTTACATATATCTGGTTGTCTCCCAGACCATTGGTCAGAGTACCACGATATAACCGGTGGGGGCTGGATTAGCGGGACTAGCTTTCATCCGCCTTACGGTCATTTCACAGTTAATGTCAGTAATTCCACGCATCCTGGGGTACAAGGGGTGACAGATTTCGACACTGATGATGAACTTTATATGGGACTTGCCATTAAAGAGGGTAACGAAGTGTTTATAACTGGTACCGCCTCAGATGGAGTACACCCATGGGGTCCAGATAGACAACCTACGGACATGCCGGGTGGAATCTTTCCCCTAGGTTGGACTCGTAAATATGGGGAAGGAAACGTGTTTGTTTTACTTTTAGGTCATGATGGCCAGAGCTTCCAAACCCCCGAATTCCAGAAAATGGTCTTAAATGGGGTAGATTGGGCGACGTCGAATTAACTTAAGCGAGGTGTACCAATGGGTGAAGTTCGATTTTACGAGGGAGATAGCTGCACACAGCATTACATAGGAAAACTAAACAGTGATTTCACTCAATCATGGGATCTTTCTTTGATTAGCGCTCCAGTTTCGAGCGAAACCGCTAAGTCCTGCACTTTAATCCAAGTAAAGCCCGGGACCGAGATACGACTATATGACGATACTTTCGGATTAGCTCAACAAAATTCGACTGTGATAAAGGTTTTGGCTGAGGTCGATGAAAGATGTATAAACTCTTTCATAACGGCATTATCGGACTCGGATTTGGAAGTAACCATAAATCAAAACTTAGGGGAATTGGGAGGTATAACTCGAATAGAGCTAAATAATGGCCCATAATCAAATGGGCCATTATTTAATTACGTCGTTTAACTAAAATGTACATACCCCTTATTTAAAAGCTGGCATGACTTCCTCAGTAAGTAACCGAAGGCTGCGTTGAACTGCTTCTTTGGGTAATAACCCGCCCGGATTTAACTCCGCCGTAAAACCCGTCAACCCCAAGGTCTCCTTAAACTGTGCTAGCCGTTCGATAACTTCTTCAGGCGTACCACAGATTACTTTGGTTTCTAATATTTCTTCATAAGTCAACCTTGCCAATCTATCTGCCCTCTCCTTGAGTATTTTAGCTCTCTCTTCAGTAGATCCACCAACACCTTCGTCGTCTCTTCCTTCTTCATAGCGCACCCGCATTCTCTGAAAAAAGGCTTCTATGCTCTCACGGGGTTCCTGCATAGCTCCTTCCTTGCTGGTCCCTATATAAATCGGTACACGGACAGAGATATCACCACTCTCGCCCGGATGTCCTGCAGATTTCCAGGCTGTGTGGTAATCCTGCAGATTTCTCTCGAGATCATGTATATCCATACCTCTCATAGAAAGAAATATAGGAAACCCAAGACGACCTACCCTACTGAAACTGTCTTCACTGGTCGAAGCGAGCCTGACAACAGGATGGGGCTGGGTAAATGGCATCGGAGATACAGAAGCATTTTCTATGTGATTGAATTTACCGTGATAGGAGAATGTATTACCTTCCCAAGATTTTAGAATAATATCCAAAGCCTCTTGAAAACGATCTTTACTCTCCTCATATGGGATTCCCATAGTTTCGTAAGCTCTCAAATTTCCACTTCTACCAACCCCAAACTCAAACCGGCCTTCACTTATCTGGTCCACTGTAGCAGCCTCTTCAGCTATCCTTAACGGGTTAATCAATGGCAAAACCTGGACCGCCATACCAACCCTCAAATTTCTAGTACGAGAGGCTATAGATCCCGCGATCACAATTGGCGCTGATACCACTCTATTTTGATTGAAATGCGACTCTCCGAGCCAAACCGTATCTAGCCCTGTTTTTTCCCCGAGATCTGCGAGTTCTAAATACTCTTGAAAACATTCTCTCTGAGTGCCACCAGGTCTCACAGTAAAATCTAAGAAAACACCGAAGTCCATGTTATTCCCCCTTGAAGAAATCCGGTTCTTATTAGAAGATCCTCGTAAAATCCGAGAATATCAATTGATATCATTCCGGTCAACTAGAGAAACCTAACTTGGCTACAGTCAATTATTTAAGAATCTAGATAATTTGAACAGCCCCAAATCGTAATCGCTTTCTTTATGTTCCACAAGATCCGCCATGATCTCACCAACTACGCTGGCAAACTTGAAACCATGGCCTGAAAACCCTGCCGCGAGCAAAACCTGGGGGTATTCAGGATGGCGATCCAATATAAAATGTCCATCAGGCGTATTAGTGAACAGGCAAGTTTGTAGGGCTAAAGTAGACCCCAACGCTGCCGGAAAGTATTGACCTATGAAATCCCGCAATAAAACCTCATCATTTAGGCTGACGGCTCGATCGAAATCGTCCGGATCTACCTGTTCGTTGAAATGATGGTAACACCCAACCTTTAACCCCCGACCATCATAGTCCGGAAACCCGTAGAACCTCCCTTGTTTTACTTCCAAGCCAAATACAGGGAATTGTTCAATTGTAAATAGTTCTGGGATCAGCGGTCTGAACCAGCCGACGACTTGTTTTTCAGGTTTAGCAAATTCCAGTAATTGTGGTACCAAAGAAGAAACCCAAGAGCCGGAGCTAATTACTAAATGTTTTGCAGAATAGGCTCCTTTGTCAGTCTCAACTTTGACTCCAAGATCAGTCGGTTCCCAATTCACTACCCGTTCCCTCCCATTAATATGGGCACCTAATTCTAAGGCAGCGAATACATAGCTAGATATACACTTCTCCGATAGCAAGAAACCGCCTTCCCGTTGAACTACCGACATGGTACCTGATGGAACAGTGTAAGAAGGGAATCTACGTTTTAGAGCATCGGCATCTAAAACTTCATGAGCTAGTTCATGTATCTGGCAAGCTTTCAACGAACCACTGAACATCGCCCCATGCTCTGGCCCCCCTCTAATAGTTCCAGTTTGTACTAGCAATGTTTCGTCAACCATTTGCTCCAATCGGTGCCATAACTCGTAAGATCTGCGTACTAATGGAACATAGGAAGGATCCTCATGGTAGGCCAATCTAATAATTTTACTGATACCGTGGGAAGATCCCATGTGGTTAGGGATGTTATATCTATCGATTCCTAATACCAGAAAACCTCTTGATGCCAACTCATAAACAGTGGCACTTCCCATCCCACCCACACCCACCACGATTACATCAAATTCGTTATTCACTAACATTTATCCAATGAACTATTTTAGAATTTTAGGAGATGATTGGGATTATAGCATCACAACATTATCGGATTCTAATACCGCATTATCTATTTTGAATCCGTGCCTCCTATTGCACTTTCATAGCAGCAGCCATAGAATCCGAAGCATAAGTAACTAAAGGAGAATTAATATGGCCCGATTACCCAACCTGACTCGTGACAACGTACCACCTGAATTCTTAGAGGCTTTTGATGAAGTTACCGCAGAGAGCGGTGGGGTAATCACAGGCGGGCCAGGGTCTATAACCATAAATAGCCCTGAGATGGCGCGTAGGAGAGCTCATCTAACGAATTACCTGCGATATGAGAGCACATTTCCAAAAAGAATCCAAGAACTTGCGATCATCGTCACCGCTCGAGCAATGGACTGCCAATACGTGTGGAATGCCCATGCTCCAGCAGCCAGAAATCAGGGAGTGCCGGATGCACTAGTAGATGCCATAAGGGATAAGAGCTCACTCCCTAATTTAGCGCCGGACGAATCAGCTATCATTAATTATGCAAGTGAATTCTTCCAAACACATAAAGTGAGTACTGCCACATTTGATGCTGCTTTGAACCAATTCGGTAGCCAGCATTTGGTAGAGATAACTGCTTTGATAGGACATTACGCTCAAACATCTATGATCCTTAATACTTTTGAAGTCACTCTCCCAGATGACAGGACCGAAGTCGTGTTACCTGTGTAACAAACAAGTCTCGAAGTAATAGAAAATCATTGTGACTATTATCTGTAATGATTATTAAGCTAACAACATTTGACTATAATCAAGACAAACAAAGGAGCAAATAATAATGGATTTTGGATTACAGGGAAAAAGCGCATTTGTCGCAGGAGCCAGTCGAGGAATCGGTAAAGCCATTGCACGTGTCCTGGCACAAGAAGGGGTCAACCTAGTAATAGCTTCCAGAAGTATGCCAGATCTAGAGCAATCGGCGAGGGAGATAGAGGATGAAACAGGGCAACAAGTAATACCCATGTCTTTAGATGTAACTAACACCGAACAAGTAAACCAATGTATTGCAGATGCAGCTAGCCAACTTGGAGGGCTACACATATTGGTGAATAGTGCTTCACTACCAGGAGGCTCGCCCAACGCTATCGGACCAATAGAGACGGTTGACGAAGATGACCTCCTCAGTGACTTCGATGTGAAATACGTAGGTGCCTTACGGTGCGCCAGAGCCTCTATTCCATTCTTGAAAACACAGGGGTGGGGACGTATTATAAACATCAGCGGTGGAAATGCCCGAAACGCCGGCAATTTGAGTGGCGGAGCCCGTAACGTCTCAATGGTCCACCTAACCAAGACTCTGTCTAACCAAGTGGGTCAATTCGGAATAACGGTCAATTGTATTCACCCAGGAACAACCCGTACTGAGCGTACAGCCAGTCTTTTAGAAGCGCGTGCGCAGCAACTTGGTGTTACGCCTGAAGAAGCTGAAAAACAGGATTTCGCCCCCAATTCTCCAAGAGGAAATGCAATTTGCCGTATGGTGGATGCTTCCGAGGTCGGCTTCTTAACGGCATATCTTGCTTCTGATAAAGCCTGGGCAATTACAGGAGAGGTGATAGCGGCAGGAGGCGGTACCGGAACCGCAGTATTTTATTAACCGATAATCTTACCCATAAGGCTTCATAACCAGAAGAAGCCTTGTTAACCAATTGATCGATAATTAAGGAACATACTAGACAAGAGAGTAACTAGTCTTTCGACCAAAGTTTGATTTCAGATATAATAAGCGAACCTTAATAATAAAGTCAGCTAAAATAAGAGGAGGGTTACCCGATGGCTTTAAACACGCAACAGGTGCCAAAAACGTCAGCCCAGCCTTTGGTGAAGATAACCGAACTGGATCACATAGTTTTAAGGGTGTCTGATGTCGAGCGTGCACTAGCATTCTACACAGACGTGCTAGGCCTGACCCCAGAGCGAGTTGAAAAATGGCGAGCCGGGGACATACGTTTTCCATCAGCACGCTTAAATGCAGACACCCTTATAGATTTTTTTGGCAGCGATCAGGACCCGGTAGGCCGGGAAGACGCCAAAAACCAAGATCATTTTTGTATGGTTATAGAACCAACTGATATGGAAGCTTTAAAGACAAAATTCGAATCGATTGGTGTCGATATCCAAGCAGGCCCAGGAACCAGGTGGGGTTCTCACGGCGACGGGCTTTCTCTATATATATACGACCCAGATGATAACGTGGTAGAACTCCGACACTACTAAAAACCACAAATCAAAAGGGCAGGCATCATCGGGTGTTGCGATGCCTGCCCTTCTAGATACTATCCCTAATCACA
>CAJXEF010000048.1 GCA_913052545.1 uncultured Chloroflexota bacterium | reverse complement strand
TAGGCCCGCTGACATCGTAGCTGACGAAAAAGAACCGATTTTGGTAAATCTAATGCTGTTTGGTGAATTATTACATCGAATGGGCCTTAAATTTGGCGCAGGCAACCTTATAGACCTAGTACGTTCTACTGAAGATATTCCCATAAGCTCCAAACAAGATTTCAAAAACGCCGCCAGATCATTGTTAGTCCATAACAAATCTCATTTCCCCTTGTTCGACGAAGCTTTTCAAGTTTTTTGGAGGAAACCTTCTGCAGGTCAAACTACTAGAGATATCCGTTCAATGGGGGAACAACGGAGATATAGACCTCCCCAAATGTCGCCATCGACCAACGGGGGTGACCCAGAGGCATATAACACAGACCATATCGGCGACGATGTCCCACCAACCATAGAAATTAGCAGAACTTTCAGTCCCAATGATGTTTTGAGAAATAAGGATTTCGCGAACTATACGACATCCGAAATATCCCAGGCAAAAAGCATGATTACCGCTTTAGCATGGAATCCTGGTCAAAAACTTAGCCGAAGAAAAACCGCTGGTCAGGGCTTGACGATCGATTTCCGAAAAACATTACGCTCAAACCTCAGTAATGGTGGAGAACTATTAACCATTGCCCACCGTAAGAATAAACTTAAACCGAGGCCTCTGATACTGATATGTGACGTTAGCGGGTCTATGGAACGTTATAGTCGTATGTTACTTCACTTCACCCATAGCATTGCTGGAGAAGTAAAACATTTAGAGGCTTTCCTTTTTGCCACTCGGCTCACTCGTATTACCCGTAAATTGAATTTCCGTAGCGTAGATCAAGCAGTGGATGAAGTTTCCAAATCTGTTTTAGACTGGTCGGGCGGTACGAGAATCGGAGAAACACTACGTAGTTTCAACCTGAAGTGGTCAAGAAGAATGTCCATAGACAGCGCTGTCGTAATGATCATATCCGATGGTTGGGACAGGGGAGAACCTGACCTCCTATCTACTGAGATGGCTAGACTTCAGAGGAGTTGTTATAGGTTAATATGGCTTAATCCTCTTCTCGGAGCGCCAGATTTTGAACCTCTAACCCAAGGTCTCAAGGCCGCCCTACCATACGTCGACGATTTTCTTCCAATCCACAATTTGGATAGTCTAGAGACCCTCGCGCACCATTTGAGCCAAATTAATCCACGCAAAACATCAACTCCATATAGACCAAGGGAAGACCGACAGAACGATGACGACAGCACGAACTTAGATATCACTACCAGTATAAAACAAAATATAAATCCAGCGTTGGCCCCAAGTTTCCGGCATCCACTGTGGGGAAGACAGAATTCTTAAATATTTACTAGAATAGCAATGGGAAATACAAATATATTTTCAGCAACATTTACTGTGCCAAGGTAAGATCCTGATTAGAGAGATATCCAGGTTTTCATGACAACGAACTAAGATAATGCGATCGTAGTCACAATTTCGGATCACTCAAACATTATTCCTAGTAGGACACTATGCCACATTGTCCCTATTGTAAAACGGAATTCCTGCCTGACCACAATTTCTGCAGCGCTTGTGGCAATGATCTCCTATCTGCCATCAATGGGGTGGACGTGACAAGACAAAGGGCGCACGCCCCGCCTTATTACATATCACCAACAAAGATCATTTCGATGGCATTTTTAACAAATGGTCTCTATCTATTTTATTGGTTTTATATAACCTGGAAGCACTATCAAGATACGACAGGAGAGTCGGTTTATCCTGTTTGGCATGCCCTGAGCTTGATAGTCCCCATTTATAATTTATTTAGGATCTATAAACACGTCCAAACCTTTAAGACGTTAATGTCCGATCAAAACTTACCTAATTCACTACACCCATCTTGGACCATAATATTATTCATCATATTATCATTATTGGATTGGTTTAGTTTTCAAACTGCTATAAACGATATTACTAGTAGAACTATCGCAACTGCTTCTTTTTTGAATTTGTTGTCAGCTGTTACTTTGGCTGGCATGCTAATTCAATTACAAAGAAATTTTAACGATTACTGGGACAATCTCCCCGAGCCGGTATCCGCACAATCGAACCTTACAGCAGTGAAAATCACAATGCCAGAGATAATCCTTATAGGTGTAGGTCTATTAACATGGCTTGAACCTCTGATGTTAATTTTTAATCCATCCTAAAAAAGACCATTTAGAGAACCAGTCTTTACCAATAATGCCTTTCTCTGTTGGCAGCAGTCTTTTTTAGCAGGTTTTTAACTGACCGATGAAAAATCTGCAGACAAAAAGAAACTGCTACCAACACGGCCCCCAACGCTGCATCAAGTAAGAAATGATTCCCGGTAACTAGAATTATATATAAAGTCAGGACAGGATAAATAACTATTACCCCTCGGTAAAATCCTCTTACTCTCTGGACAAATATAATCCCGAAAATCAACGTCCAACTGAAATGCAAACTGGGCAAAGCTGCCGTGGTATTGTATATCCAACTCATTTCAGGTCCACCATAAAATATCGGACCTAGGATTTGTATTGAATCCATTATGCTAGGTAGAGATCTGAACGGGGGAGCTACAGGGATTAAAACAAAAATCACCAAGGCCATGCAAAGGTTAATCAAGATAATGTTGCGACAATGGTAGTAACTTTTACGATCTCTTAGATATAAGACAAGGCTTATCCCGAAAATGACCGGCCAGTACGTAATGATGTATAGCCAATTGCATATGGTTAATAAAAAAGGGCTAGCACCAAGGAGCCAACTCTGTAACGATGGCTCTATTAAAATTCCTAAACTCCGTTCAATATCGATAATTAAGCGAGAGTTCTGCAATGCGGTAGATTGATCAAAAAACAAATCTCTAGTCAGTAAGTAAACAACATAACAAATAAGAAAAAGGGTTATCTCTTTAACATGAGATAACCCTGGCCTGCCTTCTTTACTATCCTCAAGGCCTTTAAACTCAACCAATTTACAAAACTTCAAAACACCTTATAAGGTTTACAGCAAATCAATTGATACTACTGTCAGCAAATATCTTGCTGTTCAGATGTGGTTTACTCGTCGCCGAACCGGCGACGGTGAACTCGAAGAGTTCAATCATCCATTACAACCGGGATACCGGCCTGCTCAGCTTTAGCAGCGGACTCATGGTCTATAACCCCATCTTGCATCCAAATATACTTGGCGTTGATTTCTATTGCCTGATCCACGACAGGAGCAACCAATTCTGAACGTCGAAATATATCCACCATATCTACCGGTTCAGGTACGGTATTCAGGTCCGGATAACTTTTTTCCCCGAGAACTTCATCCAGCATAGGATTAACTGGGATAATCTTATAACCTTGTTCTTGCAAATATTTCGCTACCCGGTAGCTAAATCTTTCAGGGTTGTCGGACAATCCTACTACAGCAATTGTCTGGCTGTTCCGTAACTGTTCTTCCACTAAATCCATCATCTGCCTCCTTACGTTGTGTGAATACTTCTCCTCAAAAGAAAGTCGCCACTAATTCGGAAGTTCAACTATTATTCACACGGGTTGTTAGGGAAACCAATCCAAGTTAAGGACACGTTATAGTGATGTGTGACATGTATGAATCTGCCTTTGCACCGTGCCAGTGATTTTCCCCTGCCTTAACATGCACCACATCCCCAACATTAATTTCATGCTCTTCGGTCTCAGTTGCAACTATCCCAGACCCCAATGTGACCACTAAAATCTGATCACTCGTGTGTTTATGGAACCCGGTAGTAGCACCTTTCTTAAAATTTACCACGCTGGAATTAAAATTTTCGCTACTCCCTTCAGAAATCAATGTTTGCCGGGTCCGCACAACTTGGCCACCAGTCCATCCCGGTATAGGAGTGGCAGTATCCACGGGTTCTTCATCAAGTTCACTTATTCTGATTACTCTCATCTTTTTCCCCCTTAATATTCTTCTGCTGGGATTTATAAAAACGCCAACACCTTTCGCTCGTTACTGTTCCGTAAACCCAAGATAATACATCTTAGCCCAGTGCGCAATCGACTATCCAACCATTCAAGCAATATTTCATATCCAAGTTGAGTTTTACAGCATTAAGTCGTGTATAACGGCTTAATGCTTACTCGGAACTGGTAATCCTGGGATTTTGCACTGAACGCTACATAAGGAATTCCTAGTAGTAAAAAATAACGTTTTCCAATCATTTCCGCCAAAAGCCAGGTTGGTAGTAGCTGTAGCTCCATGTGCTATAGTCCCTAAATGCTCTCCTTTTGGATCTAGTATCCACAATCCTCCTGAGCCACCGCAATAAACATTACCTTCAACATCTACCTTCATTCCATCAGGCACACCCGGCTTGTCTCCTGTCACGTCACAAAATATTCGATCGCTAGCCCTAGCGACTGTCCCATCTTCTTGAATATCAAATATGCGAATATGCCCCCGCCGCGAATCGTTCACAAAAAGCTGTTGTTCATCGGGACTGAAAGCCAAGCCATTTGGCACTATGAAGTCTTTAAGAAGTAAGGTTAATGTACCTAAATCCGCCGATAGTCTGTAAACTCCGGAAAAATCCAACTCCCATTGCTCAGCAGGTCTCCTGTGGGTCCAAGGATCAGTGAAATAAATGCTACCATCGGATTTCACGATTACGTCATTTGGCCTATTAAGTTGTCTTCCTTGAAAACTATTAGCCAAAACACTAACGCTGCCATCGGCTTCTAGCCTGGTCACGCGACGGGAATCATGTTCGCAAGCAACCAGACGCCCCTGTAAATCACGAGTTAACCCGTTCGACCGGTTAGTAGGCTCATGGAAAGTTGTTATACCGTGGCCAGAATCCCACTTCATTCTTCTATTATTATGGATATCACTAAAAATCAGAAACTCATTTTCAGCCCACCACAATGGACCTTCCGCAGGCCCTTCTTCACCGCCATAACCATTTCCCAGTTCTTGGATTACCTCACTTTCAGACACTATTAGATCCAGACCAGCAGATAATTTTTCTATCGGCAAAATCATTCTCCTAAACCCGAATTTTCTAAGTATATTGTAGCTAGATTATAACTCCTGATATTGAACCGGAACAGCTCAGCACCGTAACTACCATTGGTAGCTTTTTTAAAATTCGCTAAAAATAGGTCTTAGTCCCCTTGAACAATGAATCAGAGATAGGTTTAAATATCCTTTTAAGCCTAAACCAAATTACACATGTATAAATACAGTTCTTATTAGACTAGGACAGGTTGAACTATCGAGCCAACTAGTCAAAGTTCAACGACAAAATTCTATCTTTTCGAATATTCTGTGATTGGCTACATAATGATATTAAGTGCGATTAGCCACGCATCATATTACCAAGTAATTAAGTATAGACACTGCGGCACAGAATGTGGACCAGTTAGCATAATCTGACAACCTTTGGCGATAGCCTTTAATTAAGGAGTATTAGCATGGCAGAAGATGTAGATTCTCATCTAGAAGAACGATTACGTAAAGCAGAAGAGGCAGAATATGAAGTCAACCGCCTAGAATCCCTAGCTGCGGAAGCACCTAAGTTGAGACTTGAGCTAGCGCGAACTCAACGTCGTCAAGAACGAGAGGGAAATAAAAAAACCGCTCTCGACCAAGCGCGTAAAGAGATACAAGCTGCACAAGAAAGACAAACTGACGTTCCATTGACATTAGAAATGGTTTGCGAACTCGTATCTTCCTTATATGCGTTACTAAAAGACGTCGACTCCCACCGTAAAGAGGCTACGCGGTTAATGGGTATAGTAGATCGCATGGACTACGAAGAAGAACTAGAAACCAGCGAAGAAGAGCAGACCGAGCTGGGTAGAGACCCTCAAGGACTAGAATATCTAATAGCTTCCAGACACGGTCAACCACGCATTAAACAATTGATCGATGAGCTAGATCCCGACTTTGGGTTCCTGCAGGACTGTGACATAGAGGAGTCTTTAAAACGAGATGTCGCTAACTTTATCTTATCTCATGTCATTTCATCCGAGCGTTTAAACCAAGAGAAGACTGCTGCGACTGATGCAATTTCACAAGACCGGAACGTACCTGCTGAGCCACAGGAATCAAATCTGATCCCAAAAGAAAAGGTCCCCCAAAATAATTAAACCCCTGCAAACCAATAGATGATAAGGAAAGGTGCTCTAGAACAGGGCGCCTTTTTTATATTCCGTCCTGTTGGAACTCTTGTCGCAAAATTAACTAGGCTATCCCCCTATATGATATTATGCGACCAAAATATTAATTGGAGGGTCCATTATGCCTTTTGGAGGCAATGATTGGCTTGCGTTAAACCAGGAACCTACACTAGAACCCGATTTACCAATTTGTGATCCTCACCACCACTTTTGGGACCTTAGACCCCAGAGAATTCCATATCAACGATACTTACTTCACGAACTGGCTGCAGATATAAATAGCGGCCACAATGTTGCTTCTACAGTGTTTATAGAGGCGAGATCAATGTACCGATCTGATGGTCCAGAAGAAATGAAACCTGTAGGAGAAGTAGAATTTGTACAGGGTCTCGCTGCTGCGAGCGGAAGCGGTCTATACGGATCCGGCAGAGCAGCAGCGGCAATAGTGGGTCACGCTAACTTAAACCTCGGTGATAAGGTCAAACCAGTCTTAGAAGCTTTACTAGCTGCTAGTCCGAATAGATTCCGGGGTATTCGTCACTCTGTAACGTGGGATCCACACCCTGAACTTGAGAATACCGCCGCGCACAACTGGCAAGGACAGCTATCTACCAATGATTTCCGTGCTGGTGCTAAGATATTGTCCAGAATGGGGCTAACTCTCGAAGGTTGGTTGTACGCCCCACAATTACCAGAATTGGCTGATCTTGCCAAATCTATCCCAGACCTAACTATCATTCTAAACCATATAGGTGGTTTGTGTAGGGTCGGTCCGTATGCAAACAAAGATGATGAAGTCATAGCTAATTGGAAGAACGGAATATCACAAGTAGCCCAGTGCCCCAATGTAATGGTGAAACTCGGAGGAGTTGGCATGCCTCGAACAGGGTTTGATTGGCATGAACGCGAAATCCCAATAGGATCAGAAGAACTAGCTGAGGCAATGGCGCCATTTATACATTACTGCATAGATCAGTTTGGGCCGAATCGTTGTATGTTTGAAAGTAATTTTCCTGTAGATAAGGTGTCATATTCATACAACATAATGTACAACGCATTTAAGCGATTGTCACAAGGATATACTCCAACTGAACGAGCAGCCATGCTACATGACACCGCAACTCAGGTTTACCGGATCCCGGCGCTGTAATTTGGATCTAAATTGATCAATGGTCCATATAAAAAGGAGATTATTAACATCATGCCCAATCCAACTATAGAAGGAGTTATAGTACCTATATTGACTCCTCTTAATTCAGATGAAACAGTAGATGTCTCTTCTCTTAGAAGGCTAGTTAACTATTTAGTAGATAACGGTGTACACGGTATATGGGTTTCTGGAACTACGGGAGAATTTGCTTGTCTTGCGGATGCCCAAAGACTCATCAGTATGGAGACCGTAACGAACGAAGTTGCCGGACGGGTAACGGTCATCGGTAATATTTCTGGACCAAGCACCCAGATCTCTTTACAAATGGCTCTAGATGTACAAGAAATTGGAATGGATGGAATCGCGGTTACACCACCTTATTATTATTCTCACGCTCAGGATGAACTGCTAAATCACTACCGATATATTAGTGATAGATCAGGATTGCCACTCTGGGTATACAACATACCGCAGACGGTTAAAACAGCCGTCGCTCCCAGTACGATCGCTACATTAGCGAGTGAGGGAGCTGTAGTTGGAGTGAAAGACAGTTCCGGAGCTGGAGAACTACTTGCTGAGCTCAATGTCCTATGTCAACAAAGTGACATCCCATTGCTCAGATTCCTAGGCACCGCGTACCGGGTTACTACATCTAAATCAGTCGGTGTCCAAGGCGTTATACCTGCAATAGCCAACTTAGTTCCAAAGGCCGCCTCCACAGGGTGGGAAGCGGGAGAATCAGGAGATTTAGAAACCGCTAAACAATGCGATAGAATTTTAATGGCAGTCAGTAAAATTTCACAACTAGCTCAAGGTGGTGGAGCAAACGCTGCCAGTTTTTCGGGTATGAAATCCGCTTTGAAGTTGATGGGCATTTTAGACAATGATGCAGTCAGCCAGCCTTTGAGAGCATTAACCCACCAGGAAAAACAAGGGATTCCTGCGATATTAGAAGAACTGGGCCTTTCCACTTAAGAGACTGGTACAGGTTAACCCAGCAAGGTGACCTCTTTTAAAGCGTTATCCAGGATCTCGGCCGCCAGATCCATTTGGACTGGTGTAGTAGTGAACGGGGGAACAAATCTAATAACCGACCCACCCCTTCTAAGACTAAATATTAAGCCGTTCTCTAGACACCTACGTCCAATTTCATGTCCTTCTACATAAGCCGGCTCTTTTGTAACTCGATCTTTCACTAGTTCGATACCTTGCAGGAGGCCTCTACCCCTTATGTCACCAATTAAATCATACCGATCGTATAAGGTATTCAAGTGGCCTCGCCAATATTCTCCTATTTGTTTGGATACCTCTACCAAGTTCTGTTCCAATATGATGTCAATACTGGCTATCGCAGCATTACTGGTAAGTGGGTCATTAGAATGAGAATGAGCTACTACGAACTCTGTTTCGGAAACCCGAGATTCTATCTCATCTGTCGTCATAACGGCACTGACCGCAACACCACCACCAAAATGTTTGGAAATGGTACATATGTCGGGAATGACATCTTCTTGATCAGACGCCCACATGCTACCTAGTTTAGCCAACCCTGTTTGAGCTTCATCTAGGATTAATAGCATACCTCGATTTCTACAGCATTTTTTTAGTTCTTGAAGCCATCCCTGAGGAAGATCGATGACCCCACCGGCACTAAATAACGGTTCCGTTATCACTGCTGCCATCTGCCCGTCGGCTTGAGCATCAAGTAACTCAAAGCTAGTATTGAGACATGAATAGTCGCAATCAGGCTTAGATTTGCAAAAACTGCAGCGATAACGATAAGGAGCTATCATAGGGTAATTCCCGGGGGAATATGGACCGTAACCTTGTCGCCAGCCTGTAAAAGTAACAGCCCTAGCAGCCTCGCTTTGACCATGGAAGCTTACCGCCGGACTGGCTATCTCATATCCTCCTGTATACCTCTTAGAAATCGCAATCGCTGCCTCATTTGCATCGCTGCCAGAAGTGAGAAACAAACTTCTTGTAAGCCCCTCTGGCGCTATCCCTGCCAGCCGAGCAGCTAATATCACTTCCCGGTCGTTGAGGATACTCATATGACTATGTATTAAAGATTCGCCGCTCTCCTTCAACGCCTCGACTATCCTTGGATGGTTGTGACCTAAAGCGGCACACATCTGTCCAGAGTTGAAATCCAAGTATTCTTTGCCATTAACATCTTTTACAACGGAGCCTCTGCCCCAAACCAAAATAGGTCCCGATATTGCGTTCCTATCCATACGGCTACGGAAACTAAATTTCCGGGCTAGCTCTAAGAGTTCTGCTTCACTCAAGTCAGGTGACATGGCATTTCCCCACTTTCGAATATCCCAAAAACCCTAATCTAGATTAATTCAGTATTACAATCTCCCCATAAAATCAGATATTTTTTTCGCCGCTTTTTCCACCTGATCGGCGGGGGAACGCATCAAAGCTATACGGAAGTGCGATTCTCCACAATTCCCGAATCCGGCCCCAGGAGTTACTACCACACCTTCTTGTTCGACCAATAAGGTTGCAAGCTCAACGGAAGAATATTGTCCACTGAATCTTGGAAACACGAAAGTAGCTCCTTCAGGCAATGGACAATAAATCCCTTCAGCTTCATTCAATATGCTAGTAACCTTTTGGCGGAGAATGTCGCAATCAGTTTGCCAAACTTCTAGATGAGCCTGGGAACCAGTTAAAGCTTCGACCCCTGCCATTTGTATGAAGGGAGCCACGAAACTCGAGGTATGTTCATGAACCTTGAGCAACGGCTCCAAAAGTGTCCCCTGAGCAACTATGCATCCGAGCCGCCATCCGGACATAGAATATGACTTAGTAAAGGTATAACTGGTCAAAGTACGCTCCCACATACCTGGTAGAGTCGCAAAGGTTATATGATGCTTATCGTCATATAAAAAATATTCATACGTCTCATCACAAAGTACTAAGAGATCATACTCCTCAGCTAACGATGCCAAATCTTCCAACTCGTTTATTGAATAGACCCTACCGGTAGGGTTGTTTGGATTATTGATCACTATCATTTTCGATTTTGGAGTAATGAAATCCTTTAAACGTTGGTACGTGATACTATATTCTTCTTCTTCGCTCAGCGGGACAGATACTGGAATACCCTGAGCTAACTCTACCTGCTGCCTGTAACTAACCCATGTAGGTTCAACTAGTAGTACTTCGTCACCTGGACCAATATAAGAATTGATAGCATCGTACAAGCCTTTTTTGCTTCCCGGTGTGATCAATATATCTTGGTTAGGATCGACTGTTAATCGATTATGTCTTACTAATTTGTCATATATGGCCTTTCTAAGATCAGTCAAACCTCTTGAAGAGCTGATGTTAGTCAAGCCATCATAGAGAGCTCGTACGCCAGCCTCGACTATATGTGACGGTGTCGGATGGTATGGGCTTGATTGTCCAAGATCAATTATATCCCGGCCCTGAGACGCTAATTGCCGGGCACGTTCCCCTGCTACTAGAGTTGCTGGTGCTTCGACATTAGTAATCCTTTCAGCTGGTGTTCGTGACATCAAACGACCTCCAGATATTACCGGCATTAACATTTTAGATACGCTAATTAGGTGAGACTAGGTCACGCTAAAGTTGGTACTCAGGACGGCGAAGTAATTGCCGAGCAATTACCAATCTTAGTATTTCGTTGGTTCCTTCTCCAATTATCATTAAAGGAGCGTCCCTGTAGTATCTTTCAACAGGGAATTCTTTTATATACCCATATCCGCCATGAATTCGCATGGCTTCCATTGTTACCTCTTGGCATATTTCACTAGCAAAAAGTTTAGCCATACCAGATTCTAGGTCAACTCGTTCTCCAGAATCTTTTTTCGCAGCGGCATCATATGTCATCAAGCGAGCCGCTTGGATTTTCGTAGCCATATCGGCCAATTTAAGTTGGATAGCTTGATGTTGTGAGATTGGAGACCCAAAGGTATTCCTCTGCTGAGAATACCTTAAGGATGCTTCTAATGCCGCTTGTGCCACGCCCACCGCTCGAGCTGCAATGTTTATTCGACCTGTTTCTAATCCACTCATCACCTGCCCGAACCCTTTACCTTCCTCACCTCCTATCAAATTCTCTGCAGGAATTCGATAATCTTCAAATATCAGTTCACAGGTATCTAGGCCTCGGTAGCCCATTTTGTCTAAATCTCGCCCTACCCGAAAACCATCCCCCCCTTTTTCAACTATGAAAGCGCTGATGCCTCTATGCTTGGGTTCCATAGATTGATCAGTGCGTGCCAACAAACAAAACGTATCTCCATATCGGCCATTGGTAATAAACATTTTTGTTCCGTTGAGAACGTATTCTTCTCCGTCTTTGTCAGCTGCCAATTCCAAGTTCGCAACATCACTCCCTACACTAGGTTCGGTAAGAGCTAATCCCCCTCGTTTCTTCCCAGTCGACAACGCAGGTAAAAACTTTTTCTTCTGCTCAACAGTTCCATAATGCGTCAACATGTACGTAGTTATGTGGTGAGTACCGATAGCTCCACTGATACTCATGAAACCTTTACTCAATTCTTCAAATATCATGGCAAAGGTGGTGTAGTCAAGACCCATACCACCATATTCTTCAGGAACGGTGATACCGAAAAGTCCTAGCCCTTTCATTTTTTCAATCAGATCCAAAGGCACTATATCTTCTTTATCTAATTGTGCTGCAACTGGCTCAACATCCCTCTTAACGAAATCCCGAACAAGATTCACTATTTGACTGCGGGCTTCTTCTGGCGTAGCTGTAGTCACAATTAGCTCCTATTCACTAACAACTGGTTTACGAAGTGAAAAGTAGTCTATCTCAGCCCTATTTCGAGGTCAAGAAACCCAAGATAATTCCCAGTTCATGCGATCTGTAACTTGAAATGATACAAACGCCAAATCAATATATTCTGTTAAACATTAACATTACCCATAGACATTCGGTACATAATATAATGGTTCTGACCCTATCTTGGAGAGACCGATTATGGCTAATTCTCCCGCTCTACAACGTATCCAAGAATTAACAACCGAAATCAATTACCACAATCATCGCTATTACATATTAGACGACCCAACGTTGAGCGACAGTCAATATGATTCCTTGTTCAGAGAATTGAAGAGATTAGAAGAGGAGAACCCCCATTTGCTCACGAATTCTTCCCCTACCCAACGTGTGGGAGCATCCCCTTCCCAAGGGTTTTCACCAGCTATTCACAAACTTCCAATGCTGAGTTTGGGTAACGCCTTCGACGACACGGGAGTACAGTCATGGCATACCCGAATTTCTAATCTACTAGGCTACTCTGATTTCTCTATGTCATGCGAATTGAAAATAGATGGTCTTGCGGTAAGCCTCATATACGAAAATGGCATTCTAATGAGAGGAGCAACTCGTGGAAACGGTTCGACTGGAGAGGATGTAACCCAGAATCTTCGGACGGTGCGAAGCATTCCACTAACTCTTTTGGGATCCCCTACCGCTCACTTAGAGGTCAGAGGGGAAGTATATATGCCCGTAGAAAGTTTCAATCAACTCAACGAATCCAGATCCGCAAACGGAGAGCCTTTATTCGCTAATCCTAGGAACTCTGGAGCGGGGACCATAAGACAGTTGGATCCCAAAATCACTGCTTCTAGAAATATGGAAATCTGGGTATACAGCCTGGGGCAAAATGAAAATGAATTTACACCCGATAACCATTGGGATTCGTTAGAATGGTTGAAAAGCCT
>CAJXEF010000047.1 GCA_913052545.1 uncultured Chloroflexota bacterium | reverse complement strand
TGACATCCTCCAATCTGTTTCCATGGATGAAATGCTCGATGCCATAGAAAACATGCAAAGTAGATACGGCAAAGGAGAAGCGTACAACCTCTCCAGACGTAAGATAATAGCTCAAGGGGGACTTTTATCGGTGATGGGAGGAGGGTTATATTATGATAAGGTTATGGGAGTTAAAACCTATACGGTAGTAAAGGGAAAATATTCTTTCCAAGTAAGTCTCTATGACACAGAAACAGGCGAATTACTCTGCTACACTCAGGCCAACAGACTTGGACAATTGAGAACAGGAGCCACCACCGGTATAGCCGTTAAATACTTATCCAACCCTGACTCCTCAACAGTGGGTTTAATTGGAACCGGATACCAGGCTCCAACTCAACTTGAAGCAATATCTAAAGTCCGAAATATACGAACCGTAAAAGCATTTAGCCCCACCATTGAACATCGAGAGTCTTTCGCGAAAAAAATGACCGAACAACTGAATATAACGGTCATACCAGTGGCTTCCGCAAAAGAAGCAATTGAAGGGACAGATATCGTAGTTTCTATAGCCGCAACTATGGAACCGATCATAGATGGAACGTGGCTGTCCCCTGGGACAACCGTGATAGCAGCCGGCCCAACTACTTGGCGCGCGCACGAAATAACCGATGAAGTGTTAATACGTGCGGACAAAATTTTTGTCGATTCATTAGAACAAGCTCCTATTGAATCAGGAGACCTAGCAGGAGCAGTCGATAGAGGGATATTACAGTGGAGTCAGTTATATGAGTTGCGCCACTCCGTATCCAAAACAATTGTGGCTAGAGAAGATTCCGGCCAGATAATTTTCGCCAAACTGATGGGAACCGGCGTAGCAGACGTCTGCGCTGCAAAATTAGCTTATGATAATGCTACTGCAAGAAATTTAGGAATGGAATTGGACTGGTAGATTATCTTCACTCTAAGTATCGACTAGATCCTACCAGAAACATATTCGCTAACTGTTTGTATGTTGAAGTCAGCGTTTTTGACCATAAGACTCTCAACTGCAGCCCTAACGGTATCTAAAGACGTGAAACAGGGTATTCTACGCTCAACCGCGGCCCTCCGGATATAAAAACCGTCCCTTAACACAGAAGTGTCCCCAGAAAGAGTATTGACTACGGCACTCACAGTCCCATCAGCAATAACGTCTACAACATCAGGGTGACCTTCTCCGATCCTCTTAGTTATAGTAGTTACGGGAATCCCAGTCGATTCTATCAAAGCAGCAGTCCCTTCAGTCGCATACAATGAGCATCCAGAATCATGTAATTCCCTAACAATTGGAAGCACTTCAGGTTTATGTTGATCGGCAATACTTAAAAGGACACCTATCCCTGATTTTAAGCCCAAATCAGAAGCTATAAGAGCTTTGGCTAATGCGCTTGAGAAATCATGATCCAATCCTAATACTTCCCCTGTAGATTTCATTTCAGGGCCTAAAAACCAGTCAACCCCGACCAGTTTACCCATGGAAAATACAGGTGCTTTTATCGCAACCAGATTTTGTCTAGGCCATAGACCACCCTCATAACCCTGGTCTTCCAAACTTTCGCCCAACATAACCCGAGTAGCTATATTGGCTACCGGTACATTCGTGACCTTGGATATAAATGGTATAGTCCGACTGCCCCTTGGGTTTACCTCCAAAACATAAACAGACGTTTCGTCGATGTATCTCTCGGGATGAACCTGTGGACTTCGATACGCACTACCACCTTGTATCACAAACTGAATATTCATCAACCCTTTAACACCCATAGCCAATCCGATCCGGGTCGTATAATCGACTATCGTCTCTACTTCTGCTTCAGACAAATTGAGACCAGGATATATCGCCAGAGAATCACCACTGTGGACACCGGCTCTCTCTATATGCTCTATCATGCCCGGTATAAGTACTCTTTCTCCATCACATATAGCGTCTACTTCACATTCTTTACCTTCCATGTAATGGTCAACAAGTACTCTTCTTTCTTCACTTACTAAAGTCACATCAGTAAGATATCGTATAAGTTCTGAGGCGTTTTGAACGATTTCCATTGCCCTGCCACCTAGGACGTAACTGGGCCGAACCACTATGGGGTATCCGATATTTTGAGCTACTTGGATCGCTTCTGCGACTGAAGCGACCGCCGCTCCAGGTGGTTGTGGAATCCCCAATCGGTCAAGAAATTCTCCGAATTTATGCCGATCAGAAGCCAAGTCAATAGCTTCAGGACTCGATCCCAAGACAGGTAAACCTGCATTCGCAAGGACCTGGGAGAGGTTTATGGCCGTTTGCCCTCCAAATTGGACGACGGAAGGAGGCGCCTCATCATTTTCCGATTCATTATCCAATATATCTCGAACTGCTTCTTCATCTAAAGGTTCAAAGTAAAGACGATCACTAGTATCAAAGTCTGTTGATACAGTCTCCGGGTTAGAATTAATCATTATACTTGCTACACCAGCCTGGGAAAGGGCCCAGGCTGCATGCACGCTACAGTAATCAAACTCTATCCCTTGTCCTATCCGTATAGGCCCACTACCAATCACCACAGCTTTTTTACCAGGTAGAGGCAAAGCCTCGTTCTCTTGATCATAAGTACTGTAATAATACGGAGTAGCAGCTTCGAATTCAGCTGCGCAGGTATCCACCATCTTATAAACCGGCTTTAGTCCCCAGTTTAATCTAATCCTCCTAACCTGTTCAGGAAGTAAATCAGCCAAAGTCCCTATTTGATGGTCGGAAAATCCCAAACGCTTAGCCTGCCAGAGAAGATCCGGGTTAATAGTCTCTGACAATAAACGTCGTTCCATACCCACGATACGATTTAAAGCATTGATAAACCATGGGTCGACTTTTGTACGTTTCGCCATCTCCTTCGGGTCTGTTCCAGATCGTAAGCCAACCATTATGGCCCATAACCTCAAGTCATTGGGATTAAGTGGCAATCTATCCAGGATTTTATCTTCACTCGATTCGGGTCTCCAGGAAACGTCCTCCCAAAGCAACGATCGGTTCCCCAACTCCAACGAGCGAGTCGCTTTCTGCAGAGCAGCCTCAAAAGACCTGTCTATAGCCATTACCTCGCCGGTCGCCTTCATTTGCGTGGTAACTTCACGGTCACCATTGGGGAATTTATCGAACGGCCACCTTGGGATCTTAACCACGCAATAATCTAATGCTGGTTCAAACGCCGACCCTGTCTGCCCGGTAACAGCGTTTGGAATCTCATCCAACTTCTTTCCAACTGCTATCTTGGCCGAGACTCGAGCTATCGGATACCCGGTAGCTTTACTGGCTAAAGCGGAACTTCTGCTTACCCTGGGATTCACTTCTATGACGTAATACGGAGACTCGGCTTCCCATCCTGTATTCAGTGATTCAGCAACCCAAGGATGAGGCCGTAAGCCGAATTGGACATTACACCCACCTTCAATCCCTAAGCCCCGAATGATCTTAAGACTGGCATTTCGGAGCATGTGGTAGTCTTTATCGGATAGAGTTTGACTGGGAGCAACAACAACACTGTCACCAGTATGCGCCCCCATGGGATCCAAATTTTCCATGTTGCATACAGTAATACAATTATCGTCACTGTCTCTGATCACTTCGTATTCTATCTCTTTCCAACCGACTAACGAACGTTCTAAAAGCACTTGCGATATTGGGCTGGCTAGCAAACCACTCTGGACTATTGATTCAAATTGTTCCCAATTATCTGCGATCCCGCCTCCACTCCCTCCTAATGTATACGCCGGACGAACTACCAAAGGCAACCCCAAATCCATACCATATTGGCGTGCCTCATCTAAAGATCCAACTGTTGTATTAGGAGGCTCTGGTTCGTCTATATCGTGTAGAAACTGCCTGAAAAAATCTCGATCCTCTGATTTACGTATAGTTTCAAGAGGGGTCCCTAAGAGCTTGACATTATATTTGTCCAAAATACCAGCATCTGACAGGGATACAGCCAAATTCAAACCTGTCTGCCCTCCCAAAGTAGGTAATAGCCCGTCAGGCCGTTCTCGGCTGATGACACGCTCTAGGACATCAACCGTTAATGGTTCTATATAAACTCTATCCGCTATATCGTTATCAGTCATGATAGTAGCAGGATTTGAGTTAACCAGAATTGTCGTAACACCCTCCTCCCTAAGAGCTTTGCAGGCTTGAGTCCCTGCATAGTCAAATTCCGCAGCCTGACCTATCACTATAGGTCCGGAACCTATCACTAAAACTTTGCTAGGTTTGGTTGGTAATCCTATCACTATTATTCCTTTTAACGTGATTCGTCATGGTTTACACGAACCCCATTAACAGCCACTTATGATTGAGGCAAAAGACCTGGCAATTTAATCAATTGACGCTCGTGTAGAGAATTTAACGTCTGGTAAATGAATGACCCAAAATATTTACCGTCCCAATCGAATTCATTCATACCAGCGTGCTTCTGTCCAGATCTAGGAGGAATCCGAAAATTGACGTTATCCCGCCCTGTATTTTCCAGTTCGATACAGCCTACAGGTTCTGGAAACACTTCTTTTGTTTGAGAGTTAACCAAATTTACCGTAAGGTCCCAATTACTCCCTAATTTAGCTCTAGTAACAACTCCTAATTGATATTCATGTCCCGCACATGTGAAGGACGGGACTAGCCCATCTAATATCGAAATCAACTCCGACATACCAATAGGCAGTTCCATCTCCACCCCTTCCTCCAGCAATACCATAGAAAAAGAAAACATTAATAAACCTCCAAAATATACGTGGCAACTAGAGTGGTAGGTTGCTAATTTAAATTGTATAAGTTCATAAATTTATTCTTCCTACCTACCTCATATCTAACCCTTATTTTGATTAATTAAGCTTACGAATTTGTCAAACAAATATTCATTATCTTGCGGACCAGGCGCGGCCTCAGAGTGATACTGGATAGTAAACAACGGTAGATTCTCATGTTCCAGTCCCTCAACCGTCCCGTCATTAAGGTTAATATGGGAAATTGCCAACCCATTTGGCAAGCTATCCGGATCTACTGAATAGCCGTGATTTTGGGAGGTAATGTGAACTTTACCGGTATTTAGATCTTTGACAGGGTGGTTTCCCCCCCTGTGTCCGAATTTCAACTTAAAAGTAGATGCGCCCAGCGCCCGCGCAATCATTTGATGTCCCAGACATATTCCCATCATGGGCACTTTACCCAATACATCTCTCACGTTGTTGACCACGTAATCTAAAAGCTGAGGGTCTCCAGGCCCAGGTGAAACCAGTATTCCCGAGGGTTTCAAGTCCATCATATCCTCCGCCGAGGTAGCCGCAGGGAGGACTATTACCTCACAATTACGTTTTCTTAGATGCCTCAATATATTATATTTCAAACCGGAGTCGGTTACCAAGACTCGTGGCATCGGATAATCGGGATTCAGGGAAGGAGTAGGCCAGTCATATACCTGAGTAGTGGAAACATCGGCAACCAAATCAAGGTTATCGTATTTTGGTTTTTGTTTCAGATTTAGAAGCGCCAATTGAGGGTCATCGGTCGTAATCATACCCATCATAACCCCGGCGCTCCTTAAACGTCTGGTTATGGCTCTAGTATCTACCTCACTGATACCAGGCACATCATATTTGAGTAAAAACTGGTGCAGAGTACTTTCGCTGGATCCGTGGCTGGGTTCATCACAATGATCACGTACAATCAATCCAGAAACTCTGATGCGGCTGGATTCCATATCGTCCCTGTTAATCCCGTAATTGCCTACTATAGGATAGGTCAAATTTACAATTTGACCAGCATATGAAGGATCAGTTAGAACTTCCTGATAGCCTGTCATGCTAGTATTAAAAACTACTTCGCCTGAACCGACGATCTTAGCTCCGAAAGACACTCCTTGGAACACAGATCCATCTTCCAATATTAGATACGCCTTCTCACCCAACTTCTTCTACCTTCTCCAAAAATTCTGCGTCCTGAAAAACAATCTCTCCATCAAATATGGTCCCCATGACTTTACCTTTAAGTTTTGAACCTACTAAAGGCGTATTTTTACCCTTGGATGCGAATTCATTCGTATCGACTATCCACTCTTTATCAGGATCGAATATAACTAAATCTGCAGGTGTATCCATAGCTAAAGTAGCAAATTTATGAAATTTAGATCCTAGCACTTGGGCTGGGCCACTAGTAAGACGCTCCACTAGAGTAGAGGGGGACAAACGCCCTCCATGGACTAACTCCATCAAAGAACCCAAAGCTGTCTCAAACACACTGATACCAAAAGAGGCATCTTCATACGTTACTTGCTTACTCGCTAAATCATGTGGTGCATGATCTGTTGCAATACACGGAATAACCCCGGACGCAAGTCCTTGTATTAACGCCTCTACATCTTGATCTGTTCTAAGCGGTGGATAAACTTTAGTAGAGGTATCATAACTGAATGGGCTCGCCGCTTCTGTGTAAACCCCTTTGGTACCGAATACCCATTGATCAGTTATAGAAAGATGGTGAGGGCATACTTCCGCGGTAACAGGGATACCTTGTTCCAATGCGCTACGAACCAAGGCAACTGAACCCGCAGTACTGAGGTGTGCGACATGTAATCTTCCCCCGGTAATTGAAGCCAAAGCGATATCTCTAGAAATCATCGCTTCTTCTGCAGCAGAAGGTATCCCAGGTAACCCCAATCGTGTAGCAACTGCACCCTCCGCCATAACACCACCCCTTGACAACGAATGATCCTGGCAGTGATTACTAATAGGTAAATTGAGATCTCCGCTATAGCTAAGGGCTAATTGCATCAACGCTGGATCATAGACAGGATCGCCATCATCGCTAAACGCGACTACTCCTGCCGATGCCATTTCCTCCATATCAGCCAATTCTTTACCGGCACGGCCTCTAGTTACACATCCTATAGGCAAAACCCTGACCAAACCTTCAGTACGGGCTCGCTCGTGAATAAAATTGACCACGGCTGCATTATCAATAGGTGGATCGGTGTTGGGCATGCAACTAACCGTTGTGAACCCCCCTTTTGCTGCAGCCTTAGTTCCACTAGCAATTGTTTCTTTATACTCAAATCCGGGCTCTCTCAAATGAGCATGAATATCTATGAATCCTGGTGATACCATTAGCCCTGAGGCACATATTAATTTGAACCCATCTTCAAGAGTTTCTTCATCTATATTGCAACCGGACGCGAT
Source organism: uncultured Chloroflexota bacterium (assembly GCA_913052545.1). The sequence goes on along the minus strand of CAJXEF010000047.1, from coordinate 5,960 downwards.
TATGACACCATTCTTAATCAATATATCTGATACGAAATCCCAGTCTTGACTAGGGTCTATTAGACGGCCCGATTTTATTAAAATGTAACCCGAGACACCCATACGTTATTCACCTAATCCTGTTATTTGATTTGAAGATTTGCGATTAGCCAATAATCTATAGAGCAGTGTCATACGTACAGCCACTCCATTTTTAACTTGGGTGGAAATAGATGACTGATCTCCATGAGATAGTTCTGTGCTGATTTCAATCCCTTCATTCATGGGGCCAGGATGCATTACTAAGCAATTATTATTAGCGAACCCCATTCGCTCGCTTGTAACTTGCCATCGCCTGATATATTCCCTGATACTTGGGAAAAATCCAGCCGTCTGTCGCTCCGATTGAATACGCAGCGCCATTACCACATCCGCATCTCTTATGGACTGATCCAAATCCGTGGAAATCTGCACCCTACCCGGGAAGCTTGAATCGACCAACTGAGAGTCCAACACTTTAAGATCTTCTGGAATCAGAGTTGGAGGTCCACAGAGTACAACCTGGCTACCCATTTTACCGAAACCTACCATATTCGAACGAGCGACCCGACTGTGGGTAACATCTCCGACAATCACTATTTTCAGTCCATCTAATCGGCCTAATTTTTCTCTTACGGTGAACAAATCTAAAAGCGCCTGAGTTGGATGAGCATGTAGACCATCCCCAGCGTTGATAACACTGACTCCCTCCAGTGCTCTTGCCAAAAGATTCGGAGCACCAGCATGCGGATGCCTGATAATAACAGCATCTACTCCCATAGATTGGAGGGTCAAACCGGTATTAAGAAGAGATTCACCTTTATCCACACTACTACCTGAGGATGCCATATTAATCACATCAGCACTCAAGATCTTCCCCGCTTCCTCAAACGATATCCTCGTCCTCGTGCTGGATTCGTAGAACATGGTCACCACTACCTTGCCTCTGAGAGTGGGAACCTTTTTGATATCCCTTGCCAAAACCTCTTTCATACCTTGGGTATCATCCAAAATTGCAAGGATTTCCCTTGCAGAGAAATCGTCCAAGTCCAATACATGGCGTCTCTCTTCTATCTCATCGACAATTACTCTGGTAGGTGGACCATGGGCTCCCACCATATCTGGCACATTAGCAGTCATACAGTCTGGCCTCGGTAAATACAGACTTCATCGTATCCATCCTGTTCAGCTAGCCTGACCATAACCCTTTCGTCTCTACTAGTAGGAATATTTTTACCGATGAAGTCAGCTCTAATTGGCAATTCTCTATGACCTCTGTCTAGCAATGTAGCTAACTGGATCAGTTCAGGCCTTCCGAAATCTAAGAGAGCGTCCATAGCAGACCGAATTGTCCGTCCGGTATACAACACATCATCAACCAGTACGACCCGTTTGCCGTGGATATCCACAGGCAAATTAGTAATTTTCACTGGAGGCCTTACTCTCTCTCCTAAATCGTCTCTGTACAAACTAATATCTAGTTCAGCCAAAGGAACTTCGCTACCTTCAAAATCTCTAATACTCTTGGTGATCCGCCTCGCCAGATGTACACCTCTCGTATGAATACCTACTAATACCAGTTCAACACTCCCCTTGTTACGTTCGAGTACTTCGTGAGAAATTCGAATCAAGGCACGTCTTATATCATCATGACTCATAACCTGATGTTCGCCGACATGTCGTTCAATCCCATCCGAGTTAGATTGTTTAGCAAGCTCCATAAATACACCTAATTGGTCCGTTGTAACATTTTTTGACGCAGCTTAAAAAAAACCCTTGCCTGATAACTGGCAAGGGAGCACACGCCGCGTAATTAGACCGTATGTTGTATTGGCGGTTCATCACTTTACCAACCTCTCAGGGTTGCCTTAAAAGTCTAGCCGTCTGGATAATATAGGATACTGCTACAAAATTTAACGCATGGTATCACTTATTTGGTACATATAAAAGCCTTTTGCCTGCCTGAAATCAGGTCGTCACCTTCTTTTTTCTGTTATTAAGATAATCTACTAATACGTATTGTCCAAGACTATCTGAAGAGCTATAGAACGCCCTTCCTCGGTTAATCCGTGTCAGCCGATCTACGAAATTAACCAACTGGTAATTATTTTCAAGCATGAAGGTATTGATGACTATACCTTCGCGAGTGCATCTTTTGATTTCCTTGAACGTTTCCAGCTCAGTTCTGTAACTCGTAGGATAATCGAAATAAGCTTGACCATTTTCTAAGTGAGCAGTCGGTTCTCCATCAGTGATCAACAATATCTGACGAGTACTGCCTTTTTCATCTGCTAGTTTTTTTCTGGCTAGCATCAAACCATGCTGTAGGTTAGTCCCCGACCTCCAAGCATTCCAATTGACTTTCGTGATCTCCTTCTCTTTGATTTCGTAAGCATAATCTGAAAACCCTATTACATGTAACGTATCCCTAGGGTATTGTGTCCGTATCAACGCAAATAACGCCAGGGTAACCTTTTTCGCTGCATTAAAGTTATTAAACATACCCATTGACCGGCTTTGATCCAAGAGTACGACAGTGGCGCTCCTGGTCATGTGCTCGTTTCGATGGATTTCGAAATCTTCCGGTGTTATTTTGACGGGTACACTGGCACCACTTCGCAATACCGCATTTTTAAGAGTAGCTTGCAAATCCAGCTGAAACGGGTCTCCAAATTCATAGGTTTTGGTATCTCCTAATAAATCTCCCCCAGCTCCCCTTGTATCTGTCTCGTGCCCTCCTAAACGGTCTTTTTTTAATTCCGAAAAAACTTCCCTAAGTGCCTTTTGCCCAATTTTACGCATCCCTCTAGCCGTTAATTCGGGAGTTTCACCATCAGTGATATATCCAGCGTCTTTTAACAACTTGAGAAGTTGATTCATATCCTCAAAAGTTTTTCTAGCATCCTCACCCATGAGCTCCGCTAAATAATCGGGATCGATTTCACTCAAATCCCCTGTTCGCATGGCCTCTTGAAGCATCTGTTCCAACTTATCTAGGCTTTGGAACTGATTCATCATTTGCATAGCCTGTTCCATGGTCAAACTATCTTCACCAAGAAAAGGATATTGACGGCGTATGTCATCGACTGGCATTAATTGTCCTAGAAGCTCTGAAAATTCGGCCATCTCCCTGAGAAGACCCTGGTCCAACGTAGCATTCATAGCATTTTCGAGCTCGCTACGTGACTCAGGTGACATACTCTCAAGTAAAGACTGAGATTGTGCCAACTGATTTTGAAGAAGCTCCATCAAAGCGTCAAAGTCTTGAGGGGGGTTAGATCCAAACATGTCGCCAAATTCACTCATAAATTCATCGAATCCAGGGTCTTTGCCAGAAAGTTTATTCTTAATCATCTGGTTAAGTGCGTACATCATTTCAGCAAGCCTATCTTGCTCCGACTGGGACATCGCTCCAATTTGACCTTGTAGATCTTGAGACATGTTTTGAGCCATTTGACTCTTTAATGATTCAATCAAATCCTGAAACATCTGACGTGCATCAGGATCCATAAAATCGTAATCTAACAATTCTTGGATTTGTCCGCTTACATTTTGAGGCAATTGGTTTAGCTTATTTAAAGCAGACTCAGATCTTTGCTCCAACAATTTATAAAGTTCCTCTGCAGTAAGTTGTTGGTTCATTGACTCAGCTAGTGATCGCTCTCTAGCGTCGGCGAGCCGGTCACGGATTCCGTCTCTCTCGGCCTTCACGATAGCGTCTAACCGGTCTTTCAGATCATCAACCACCGAATCCATGTTATATTTCTGAAGTTGCTCTCTTCGTTGATCTTTAAGGCGTTGCATCAACTCCTTAAGACCTGGCATATCCTTTCCATCTGAATCCTGTACACCGTTTCTTAAAAGGTCTCTAAGAGCCTTCACCACATCACCCTGGCTCATCAAATCGTCGGATAGTTTATCCATTAGGCTATCAGCATCTAAGTCAAAAACTTGTTGAGTCCCGTCCCAAAGAGAATAAACATATGAGCCATGTAGCATTCGTTCCTCCATCTCGAGAGAGTGGACTTAAAAAAGAACTAACCGCAAAATAAGGTCACCTTATGATAATCGATCAAAACCCAGTCTGCACGAGACCATTCCTTTTCCTCACTGAGGGGTTAGGTAAATGCTCCCGGTATAGGCGCGATCTCGTATTATTTATGTAACGTTAACTCCTAGAATATCTGATGCATGCCGCAGAGCCCACTCGTGAGCATCTAAATCGAAGCTGGCCACGCAATCCTTTGGAATCTCAACAATATAGTCCCTATTCCTAGCATCTGAAGCGGTGTGTAATACACATATATCCGTACATACGCCGCAGATGATTAACTTACTAGGTTGTAACCCTAGGAGACGTAGTTCTAAGTCTGTGTTAAAAAATCCACTATAACGAGTCTTAGGGATCACATTTTTAGCACTTACAAACGAATACAGCTCTGCTATTACATCGGATTCAGATGTCCCTCTAACACAATGGACTGGGAAAATTTTAAATTCCAAATCATCGGGCTCATGGTTATCATTGACAAACAATATGTCTGAGCCAGCATTCCCTTCCCTGTCCAGCAAGTCTTTTATTTTAGGAATAACCGCACGAGCGTCAGGCCCACAGTAAAGATTATGGCCAGGTTCTAAGAATCCCTTTACCATATCGATGACCAAGACTGCATTAGTCATAATTTACTCTTTTGAAACTATGTTCTTGTGAATGGGAAGTTAATCGTCAGGACTCTACACATATCTCAAAATTATTGCAATTTACAAATTAGTATCTAAATTCACTGGTACTGGGCATCCACTGACAGCATTTCAGACAATCCTACTAATTCGAAGCACTCCTGTAGGCTAACCATCTGATCCATCATCCCAAGTGTAGTACCCTTCTCTTTCAATTCACCCATTAATTTTTGTATCGTCGCAGTAACTAGTAGAAGGCTACTGGCAGGAAAAATCACTATCTTAAACCCTATTTCCTCCAGCTCACTTGCCGACAGTAAAGGTGATTTCCCTGTCTCGACAAAATTGTAAAGTAGAGGGACCGATAAAGACTCGACTGCCCGTTGGGCTTCTTCTGAGCTTCTTAACGCTTCGACAAACAAAACATCAGCCCCAGCATCTATATACCTGTTACATCGATCCATAGTATCATCCCAGCCGGTAACCGCTAGCGCATCTGTTCTTACTATGATCAGAAAATCCCTATCAGTACGGGATTGAACAGCTTCCTTGATCTTTGGAATCATGTCCTTGGCAGGAATGACACGTTTACCTTCTAGATGCCCACATCTTTTTGGGAATTCTTGATCTTCTATATGGATGGCTGCAACTCCGGATTGCTCGTACTTTCTGACCGTACGACCAACATTCAGCAACCCACCGTAACCTGTGTCAGCATCAGCTATAACAGGTATCTTTACAGAGGCTGTAATATCTGCCGCATTGGAGATCATCTCAGTCATGGAAGCGAGAGCCAAATCAGGAAAACCATAACGGGCAACCGATGTTCCAGCTCCAGTCATGTATACCGCTGGGAAACCCGATTGTTGTATTATCTTAGCGGTTAAGCAATCGTAAGCGCCGGGGGCGACGATTATTCCAGGTTGTGCTATTAATTCCCGTAATGCGGTAGTCGATAACATAGCTATTCCTCAACAAGAAGGTAGCATGAATTCTAGAAGTTCTCAAAAGGTTCTAACCTTTCAGGCAATAAGGCCTCCGTCGATAGTAATAACTTGCCCAGTTATGTAGCCTGCTCCTGAGCCACATAAAAACACTACTGCACTCGCAACATCCAATCCTGACCCGAACCGACCCATCGGGATTCGTCCTAATACATTTTCTCTTGCCTCATCGGTCATGTTATCAACCATACCTCCCGTATCGATGAAACCCGGGGCTAATGCGTTGACAGTTACATTACGAGTCGCAACTTCTCTAGC
>CAJXEF010000046.1 GCA_913052545.1 uncultured Chloroflexota bacterium | reverse complement strand
GCATTCCACGAGGCCTGCCTGGGATCAGGTTATGGCATGGTAGAAGATACTAACGGCCCAAATCCTTCAGGCGTTGGCGTATGGCCTTCAAACAACTTAGACGGCTGGCGGATGAGTGCGGCCATCACTCACCTGAATCCGATGCGCCACCATCTCAATCTTACAGTTCGCGGGCAGGTTTTCGTTAGGAAAGTATTGATCAACGATTGCAAGGTTATAGGCGTAGAAGCAGAGAGCGGAGGTGAGATTTTCAATATCGAATCAGAACATGTGGTGTTAAGTGCCGGAGCAATCAAATCCCCCCACTTGCTCATGCTATCTGGGATCGGCCCCAAAGAACAACTACAAGAATTTGATATACCCCTAGTCCATGATCTCCCTGGCGTGGGACAGAACCTATTTAACCACTTAAGCGCACAGATCACGTTTAAAGTCAAAGACGGAATGACATTATCGGGAGGGCCAGAATCGGTTCATTTCGGCTTGCATTACACTTCGAACGGATCCAGTGAAGCGACTGATATGTTAATGAGAACAACACCTATGGTAGATGAACGACCCGAGCGTGTCCCCGGCTTTCGCACCCAATATCTAAACGGCGAAATCCCTCCTGAGAGAGTAGCCAGGATATCGTGCACCCTTGGGTTACCAGACGGTTCGGGATACGTCCGTTTAGCTTCTTCCGACCCTACTGTTCAGCCAGTTTTCAATTATCGTTATCTCCAGAATCCCAACGACATCCGGCGAGTACGCGAAGGTATTCGCATGGCAGCTGGTTTTCTTGAAACTCCAGCCTATAAAGACCTAAGCGATCACCGAATCCAACCTACTGACGATGTATTGGCTGATGACAACGCTTTGGACCTCTATATACGCCAAACGGTTGGAACAGCCAGACACGTATCAGGAACATGCAAAATGGGTCCTGACACAGACCCTATGTCTGTTGTTGACCAATACTGCAACGTCAAGGGAGTTAAAGGCTTATCAGTCGTTGACGCTTCAGTTATGCCGCGGATTACAAGGTCAGGCGGAAGCCACGCCACAGTTATCATGATAGGAGAGCGCGCGGTTGAGTGGATTGCTTCACCGGTGAGCTAACTTTACATGTTTTTAGCGAAATATTGGGAGGTAAAAAATGCCAACATTCTCGGCTAACGGAGTAGAGATTTACTACGAGATAACAGGCCAAGGGTTTCCGTTAGTATGGTGTCATGAATTCGGAGGATCCTACCAAAGCTGGGAAGCACAGGTAAAATTTTTCAGCCGAAGGTATCAAGTCATCACGTACGCTGCTCGAGGCTGGCCACCATCCGACGTACCAACTGACCCTATGGCATACTCTCAGGACATCGTAGTCAACGATTTGTATCTCTTGTTACGTCATCTAAACATTAGCCAGGCTCACATAGGGGGACTATCAATGGGAGGCAGCGTTACATTAAAATTCGGGATCTCCCATCCGGAGATGGCTAAATCTTTGATAGTGGCTTCTGCCGGCTCTGGCAGCACTAACAGGGAAACTTTTTTAGCTACCGGCCAAGCAATGTCAGACCGTCTTCTGTCCGAAGGGATGGCCCCGGTGGCTAAGGACTATGGAAACACAAATATAAGAGTCCAGCTTCTCCGAAAAGATCCCCTGGGATTCGAGACATTCAGCACCTTGCTTTCTGAACACTCTTCTGTAGGGTCGGCCCTAACGTACCAAGGCTTCGTTATGAACCGACCTACAGTATTTGCCATGGAGGACGATCTGAGATCGTTACAAGTCCCTACGCTAATCATGATTGGAGATGAAGATGAACCCTGCATAGAACCAGGTATATTCATGAAACGAACGATACCTAAGTCAGGCTTATCATCGTTTCCTCAAAGTGGCCATGCCATTAACTTGGAGGAACCAGATCTGTTTAACCGCACTGTTTTAGACTTTTTGATTGCTGTTGAGGCAGAACGGTGGGCAGATCGACCAACATAACCTCCTCACAAATTAACGGACTCCTATCCCTATTTTATCTTTGCAATATAAAACACATTCTATCTATGCAACATAATCAAACACCTAAGGAAATTAAATAGGTATAACCGGAGGTTTATTGTGCGACTAGAAGGCAAAGTTGCCTTGATTAGCGGAGGAGCTAAAGGACAAGGAGCAGTCGAGGCCAAACTCTTTTCGAAGGAAGGCGCCAAGGTTGTCCTTGGGGACGTCTTAGATGATCTGGGCCAACAGGTTGAAACAGAGATTCACGAAACAGGGGCCGAAGCAACCTACTTACATCTTGACGTTACCCTTGAAGCCGATTGGAAATCAGCGGTGGATTTAGTCATACGCAAATATGGACAGCTAGATATACTTGTAAATAACGCCGGGATTTTAATCCGCAAAGGGATAGAAGATACCACCATCGAAGACTGGGAAAGAATCATGGATATAAACGCAAAAGGAACGTTTCTAGGTATAAAATCCGCGATACCCGCAATGCGCCAATCCGGTGGAGGGTCAATTATTAATATATCCTCTACCGCTGGTTTGGTTTCTAGCCCGAGTGGATCGGCTAGTTATACCGCGACTAAAGGTGCAGTAAGACTACTTACCAAATCCACTGCAATCCAATATGCAAACGAAGGTATACGCTGCAATTCAGTCCATCCAGGACCAATAGACACCGACATGATTCAGGATAGTATGACAGACCCTGATAAACTGACTGAACGCATGAAACTAGTGCCCATGGGACGCTTCGGAACACCTGAAGAGGTAGCTTTTGGAGTGCTTTATCTAGCTTCAGATGAAGCATCATTCGTCACAGGAAGCGAACTAGTTATTGACGGAGGTCATACAGCACAGTAACGCCAACTGTGGTTTTCTGACGTACTGGATTAGTTGGACCACCATAAAATGGTCAAGTTTCATATAGATCAAGATCGTTTATATAAATATAATAAGAGACCACACCAAAGGAACATTTATTAACGATACGAAAACTGCGGACGATCCCAGATCTTTCGCATGTTTAGACAAGGCGTTGTCATCGCTTCCGATCCTATCTACAGTGGCTTCTATAGCCGAATTGATCAATTCAACTATAAGGACCAAGATAAGAACACTGATCATCAAGGCCATCTCTAAGCCGTTTTTACCCAACCAGATCGCTATGGGTATTAAGAGCGATCCTAGAATTAACTCTAGTCGGAATGAAACCTGGTTAGTAGTAGCAATTTTTAAACCATCGATCGAATATTTCATAGCCCGAAATATTCGTTTCACATCAATGACTCTACTCATACATATTTCTCTTATTAACTAATTGATTCTAGCAATGATCATAAGATATTAATTATCAACTCTGTATCAATCCATTTTTGCGATTAGTACAGAAAGAAAGCACGTTGCCTTGCCTTATAAATCATCAAAATGGGTCCCCAGAATTATCCTGAGGACCCGCATAATCATTCTAAATACCGTAAATGCACTCTCTGCAGACGATCAACTAACCTTATTTTTGATCAGCAATTAAGAATTCGGCTACTCTCTCACCTATCATCATAGTGGTAACATTAGTATTGGCTCTGATGCAATCGGGCATTATAGAAGCATCAGCAATCTTCAAGCCATCTATCCCATGAACATTACCATACTGGTCCACGACTGCCGTAGCATCAGAAGAAGGTCCCATTTTGCATGTGCAAGATATATGCTGAGAGGTCGTTACTTCACGTTTAATCCACTCATCCAAACTATCATTAGACTCTAGATCAGCATCAGTCGGATCTACGCGTCTTTCGATAATGTCACTGAAACTGTCATGTTCTCCTAAGCTAACACAAAGTCTAACCATCTCTCGAAGGCGGTCCCTATCAAAGGGATCTTGTAAGTATTTGTAATCCAAAATTGGTTGAACGTTCGGATCCGCTGACGCTAATTTAAGTTCTCCTGCCCCAGCAGCCAGATAAATACCTCCAGTAATACGAATGCCAAGAGGTTCCATGCGATTACCTCCTTCATTAACGCGTCCTGTCGCGAAGGATTGCATGCCGATTTTCATATCGTTTCGTAGCTTGGATCCATCTGCTGTATAACGAAGACTTACCTGCATCCTAGGGGCCAAGCCATCTAACGAGAACCCTTCCTTTGTTTTCCAGGTAACCCAAACCCCTGGATGATCTCTAAGATTTTGACCCACACCAGAAAGGTCAGCTATGACTTTAATTCCTAGACTGTCTAAATGTTCACGCGGGCCAATCCCAGACAACATTAATATTTGAGGAGAGCCTATAGCTCCTGCACTCAGAATAATCTGGTCACCCTCAACTACGAAGGTTTCTCCTCCACTCTCTACTTGTACTCCCGTAGCCCGATTGCCCTCAAAGAGTATCTTATGAACGGTACAATTTGGCCTTAGTGTTAGATTGAGGCGATTTCTCGCAGGGTCTAAATATCCTAGTGCGGTACTCCAACGAATACCATTAGGATTATTAAAAGGAGTCGGGCCAACGCCGGTTGAATCTGGATCATTATGGTCTTCACAATCTGGGAACCCTGCCTCTTTACAGGCATCATAGAAAGCTACCTGGGCAGGAAGCCACTCGTCACGTTTAAACCTTCTTGCGATTATAGGTCCGTCACTCCCATGGAAATCATCATGGAAATCAGTATCGGTTTCTAGTTTACGAAAATACGGTAGGCATTTCTCGTAGGTCCATTCTCCGTTACCCTCCTCCGCCCAACTGTCATAATCTTCAGGAACTCCTCTTAAGAACACCTGCCCATTTATAGCGCTCGAGCCTCCGGTAACTTTGCCCCTAGGTACCATCATCTCAGGAGCTGTATCAGTAGCCTTACCATTAAACTGCCAGTTATGGTCACTCGTCATGACATCGGCTTCTGTAGCGAAGCCAAATTTGACCTCTTCCGGCAACTGTTCAAAATCAGGGTAATCCGGACCCGCTTCCAATAACAAAACATGTTTGCTTGGGTCTTCGGTTAATCGAGTAGCAATTATGGATCCCGCAGAACCAGAACCAATTACGATAGCATCATATTTCATACAAATTCCTTTCAGACTCCCGTGTATTTTTAGTCCCAGTCAACAACTAATCGTCAACGACATTATAATTCAAATTACAAGTATATGAATCCTAGATTATTGAAGCCGAACCCATTTTTAAACAATGTTAATAAAAATATCCTTGGCCTCACAAACTTTTAACAACTTGATAACAGGAATATTACGGTATAAAATAAACTCTCGATAACATTCTGAATCAATATTTCCCTAGCTGATTAGTCCAAATATAGGAAGTGATAGAGGAGCACCATTATGACCGATTCTCTATACAAGACTTCAACAGCAGGAGAAGCCCAAATAGAACAATTTGATGCCATTGTCGTTGGTGCCGGGGTCACCGGATTATACTCGATATACAGGCTCCGAGAACTAGGTCTTTCTGTTCAAGCCTTCGAGGATGGTAGCGGAATCGGAGGAACATGGTTCTGGAACAGGTATCCTGGCTGCAGATTTGATTCTGAAAGTTATACTTACGGCTATTCCTTTTCCGAAGAATTGCTTCAAGAATGGGATTGGAAAGAATATTACTCAGGTCAACCAGAAAACGAACGTTACCTTAACTACGTGGCTGACAAGTTCAATCTCAGACCTCATATCCGATTGAACTCAAGAGTTATGTCCGCTACCTTTGACCAAAACATGAATCAGTGGGAAGTCCTGTTACAAGATGGACACAGAGCCCGCGGCCAATTCCTAATTACAGCGATAGGAATTCTTTCCGCTGGTTATGTTCCTGACTTCAAAGGAATTCATACTTTCAAAGGTAACTGGTGCCACACCGGGAAATGGCCAGCTGAAGGTCTGGACCTTGTTGGGCAACGAGTCGGTGTCATTGGCACCGGAGCATCCGGTGTGCAACTGATCACCGAAATCGCCAAGGAAGTTAAACACCTCACCGTGTTCCAGCGTACCGCTAATTACTGCGCTCCTCTCCGTAATGGACCAATTGACGATGAATCGCAACGTCAAATAAAGTCTAGCTACCCTGAAATATTCAAGCAATGCAGTGAAACTGCTGGTTCATTCATCCACAAGTTTGATCCTAGGTCTGCCATGGAAGTTTCTCCTGAAGAGCGCATGCAACAATACGAAGCATTATGGGATGAACCAGGTTTTAAAAAATGGCTCTCCAACTTCTATGACGTCATGATACCCGGTGAAGCTAACGAGGATTACGCTAAATTCGTGCGTAACAAGATCCGAGAGCGCGTCAATGATCCCGTGATAGCTGAGATGCTCACTCCTAAAAACCACATGTTCGGCTCCAAACGTCTCCCTTGTGAAAGTGGGTATTACGAAGTCTTTAACCAATCCAATGTGCTCCTTGTAGACGTGCGTGAAGCTCCCATTGAACGCATCACCCCTAAAGGCGTTAAAACGAAGGATGCAGAGTACGAATTGGATATTATCATCTATGCCACAGGATACGACGCAGTTACTGGTTCGTTAAATAAAATTGATATTCACGGTATTGGTGGTGAATCTTTGAAAGAAAAGTTCGCCGATGGCCCACGAACCTACATGGGTATCTCTAGCGCCGGATTCCCTAACCTATTCACCGTCAATGCAGCATCCGTAGGGAATTTCGTAAGAGCTGCCGAACCACTGGTAGACTGGGTCAGCGAAGCTTGTTCTTACGTAAAGAAGAACGAATTCATGACCATAACGGCTACTAATCAAGCCGAAGAAGAATGGACCAAGCACGTTAACGAGGACGGCGCAAATATCCTAAGGAGTCAGGCAGATTCATGGTTCGTTGGTGCCAACATACCCGGTAAAGCGCGAGTCCTACTCACCAGTCCTGATACAGCTCCCATCATGCGTGCCAAACGAGCTGAAGTAGCCGCCAACGGATATGATGGGTTTGAACTTCACTAACGTCCTGAACTTAAACCATTGTTAAAGTCATGGTCGCACAAGAAATTAACCTGGCATTAATGTGCTGAATTCTGGCATGACTTCTTTGGCCAACAGATTCATGGATTTTTCCCAGCTAACCTGACTGTCGATATTGTCATAAACTAGAGAAAGTAAGGTCCCGAATCCCCCGCACATTTCATACAGGTTTAAAATTTTTTGTTTGACGGTATCAGGGGATCCTATCAGCCAAACGTTATCGGCCATATATTCGGGTGTAACAGCAGAGTCCGGTACATTAGAGTCATGTTTAATTACATGTATCATTCCGAAATTATCAAAGAGAGGCAACAAATATTCCCCCCAAACTCTCCCTAACATGCCATTTAAAGCGGAGTCATACGCTTCATCGTCTGAATCGGATACCCATATGTCCCTTGTAATTCTCCAATCACGGCGGGTTGGATTTTTCCCAGTCCGGGACGCACCTTCCAAAATAGCATCCCAGTGACTTTTCACATATTCTTCATTAAAAGCCAGGCTCATCGGAATGAACCCTCGTTCTCCGGCTATTTTCAACGTTTCAGATCCCACACTTACTGAGGCTACTCCAATAGGAGGATGAGGTTTCTGAAATGGCTTAATGAAATGTTTAAGGGACAGCTGTGGGTCAGGGTGATTAACGTTCCAAAATTTACCGTGGTATTCGAATGGTTCTTCGCTTGACCAGAGTTTCAGAATTATATCAATAGACTCCTGGGTCATTTCACGGTGTTGCCCATTCGTACCATCAACATCGAACATTGAATAATCGGTAGGCAGTCCACCTGCCCCTATCCCAAACATAAATCTTCCTTGCGCTAGATGGTCTAGGTATGCAACTCGGCAAGCTAATTCGGCAGGATGATGATATGGCAAAAGATGAACACCCGTACAGAGTTTAATATTCTTAGTTAACATCAAAGCTTGGGCTATCATAAGATCAGGAGACGGGATAGGTTCCCAAGGTGCAGTGTAATGCTCTCCTATCCACGCCTCAGAAAAACCAAGATCATCTGCTAAAGATAAACATTTCAGATCCCATTTATGGGCTTCAAACAGTTCGCGTTCTGGAGGATGCGATGGCATCATGAACAATCCGTAATTCATTACACTCTCCTATATTTGAGCTATCCTGAAGCTAAAGTCGCTCAGCGTTTTTTATTGCAGCGTTCAGAACCAGATCTAAGTAGCTACCTTCTCTGTAATCCGCAGTAGCCAGTAAATGTGTCCTACCCGCTATCATGTTACGTTCGATATTCCCTACATCCGGATCATATATTGCAATCGTCAGACCACCTCCTCTCCTTACCACCTCAAATGCCGGCACATCCGTAGCTCCATCTGCCAAATAGACCAAATTGGCCCAGGGAATCAGATCACCCCGGGGTTCTACTAAGTTAACCTGGTATTCATTCTTGTGTTCCAACAACTGCCGCTTGATCAAATACAACTTTTCCACTTTATTAGCAGATGTAACGACCTGCATTGGAAAAGAGATCGATCCTTCATCATTTTCGCCATATAGGCACCCCCAGCAACGGGTCAAATACGGTCCCAATTTTGAGCCTTCTACCATTTCTTGGAGTCCAGCAGTTATTACGTAAACCTCCAAAGTAAACCCTAAACTATGGGATACTAGTTTGAGACGATCTATTATTTCGGGGAACCCCGGGTAGAATTGCAGTTGGGATCCAATTTCCCTCAGCTTATTATTAGTCAATTTGATACCTTGCTGTGTACAAAAATCACACAGGGCCTTTAAATACGAAAGCTCTCTATCATATCCTAAATCCGCCAATGTTCCGGCGTACGACCAAAACTCATGTTCATTTATCCCCGTGGCATCAAAAATCAAGGATAACATTACACTAGGAGAAACAGTCCCATCAAAATCAAAAACCAATGCAATTTTATTTTTCATCCTAATCAAGACCGAGCCGTTAATATTTAATGGTTAAAAACACCCTCAGTATATGCAAATTGCTGCAAGAATGCCCGAGTAGTTCGGGAGATAAATTGAGAAATCTCGGACATTATATGAAGTTAACTGCCAATTTGTTAATACATGATTAAAAAGATTCACGCTTTTGGGCTACGGCCATGTGTCACTGTGTAATGGTCCGGGTCGGTAGCCCAAAAGTCTTTTTTTAGATATGCTGTACATGAGAAACATAGACTGAAGACGTTTTCTCTCGTCAAATTAACCAGGAGACCACAAGTTGAATAAAGGAGGACCCATTTATGACAACCGTTGGCAGTGGAAAATACACGTATGAACTTGTAGAGAGCTGGGCAAAATTACCAGCCGGTGAAACATTTGGCATGGTCAGTGCAGTAGCAACTGATTCACAACATCGGGTATACGGATTTCAACGAAAAGACCCACCCATAATAATTTTCAATCGTGACGGTAGTTTCGCCGGTTCATGGGGGCTAAATGCGATAGAAAATCCTCACGGAATATTTATCCATGACGACATAGTCTATATAACTGATCGAGAAGACTCCGTCTGCCTTAAATATACGTTGGATGGAAAGCCTCTACAGGTAATAGGAGACAGAGGTGTTCATTCTGATACAGGATGCGAAGTACCGGGAGAACTGGTCCCAAGAGCCGCAGGCCCTTTCAACTATCCAACAGAATTAGTCCCATCTCCTTCTGGTGATTTATATGTTTCGGATGGGTACAGGAATGCCAGGGTACATAGATTTAGCTCAGATGGACAGTTAAAGTCTTCATGGGGACAACCCGGAAAAGGTGGCCCTAACGAATTCCATCTAGTGCACAGCATGATGGTCGGCGCCGATGGATTATTGTATGTATGCGACCGTGAAAACAATCGGATGCAGATATTCGACCAAGATGGGGGATATATTGGAATGTGGACCGATTTGTTACGGCCCATGGACATATCCCAAGATGCCGATGGCATCTTCTGCATAAGCGAAGGGGGGAACGATGCCCGTCAAGGGTTCACCACTGACACAGATTCGCGAATCAGCCTGATGGACAGTAATGGCACCCTACTCGCCAGATGGGTTATACGAGGAGGACATGGAAGCTGGATGGATCACCACGGAGACATATATATAGGAGTCCCAGATGGTGTGGGCATAGATAAATACGTCAAAAAGGGCTAATAATGTTATAAAGTTTGTTTAAAAACTGGGTGGCAGGAATTCTTGCCACCCAGTTTTTAAATTTACTAAGTGCTAATCACCGACCCTACCGTTGCCTGACGTATTTGTCTACGCTTTGCTCTATAGTTAATCCTAAATAAATATCTCCATTAGCATCCACCTCCAGGCCGTGAGCATGTCGTATTGGCCATCTTTCAAGAACCGTACCATCAGCATCCCAAATACTTACATGTGAATCCCCAGATTCATCTGCTTGTTCAGCAATATAAAATATACCTTCGGAATCTCGAACGATATTGTCCGGCCCGCCCATTCCAGTCCACATAGTAATGAACTCCCCATCAGGTGAAAATATCTGTACCCTCCGGTTAGCCCTATCACATACATACACTTTCCCATCGGGATCCACCAAAAGACTGTGAACTAGGTGGAATTCTCCTGGGGAGTCTTTTCCAGGTTGGCCCCAAGAATGGATTAAACGCCCGTCGCTGCTAAATCTATGTACCCTGGCATTCCTGTACCCATCAGATATGTATATGTCACCGGAAGGACTAGTCGACATCTCAGTACAATAATTAAAAGGGCCAGCAGCTCTTGGGCACAAATCACCCGGATTTTCGCAACCCGTATCTGAGAATACACCCCGGTCGCCAATCACCTGGATAGGCTTACCATCCAATGTGAACTTCACCGCCACATGGTCGGACCGATCCGTAACGTAAACTTCGTCGTCCACTATATTAATCCCGTGCGGGTCAGTTATTGCTCCTATACCCCAGCAATTAAGATAATTTCCGTCTCGGTCAAAAACCATGACTGGAGGGTCTTGCCGTTGAAAAGCATATACACGATGTTGAGAATCGGTCGCAACAGAACTTACTACCCCAAGAGATTGCCCAGTTGGCATTTTAGGCCAATCTTGAATTAGTTCATAGGTATAATTTCCTGATCCAACTATAGTCATATACGATCCATCCTTCTATATGTTATTGGTTTAAAATCCGAGGTGAACATCTAGATTATCGGCCACACGGAAGGAAACTTAATACCAGTCCGAGAGAGTAAATTCTCCCCCAATTCTTGGACTTTCTGAATTATTTCCCACTCGTCTGCATAAACAGGAACATGATTTTCAACAACCACGCGACCATCTACTATCACAGTATGTACACTCCGACCATCTGCATTGTAAACCAGATTGTTGATTGGGTTAAACATACTCCTCCATTCTGGGCGTTTGCTGTCGAATAGTACCAAGTCTGCCTTTTTACCTACTTCTATAGATCCGATTTCATTAGACAAGCCTAATGCTTCTGCCCCGTTGATCGTAGCCATTTCTAGGGCAGTCTCCGGAGGTATCAGATTAACATCCTCCCGACTATCTTTATATAAAACCGCAGCCAGATACATAGCCCTCATGGTCTCAATTAGATTAGAGTTATTGCCCGCATCTGTCCCTAAACAAACCGTTAATCCCTGGGTTAGCATCTCCGGCAAAAGGCCGGATTGAGTCATACCATATCCAGATTTAACAGCAGCAGTAGGACACACAACTACATTAACGCCGCTCTCAGCCAAACAAACTACCTCGGATTCATCTAACCCCAACCCGTGCGACAATAAAACATTCTTACCAAGAATGCTATTATTACTTAGTAAATGGCTAGGTCTAAGGCCGTTCTGCCTGTGGCAATCCGTGACATACTGGAAACTATTGTTGAAATGCAGGGTTAAGCCTGTCCCATACTGATCAGCTATATCCTTGGCTGATCGCAAAAGAGTAATACTGGCAAATTCCGGGGAAAACGGCATAGCCCAAGCCCTTACACGGTCATCCAACTCGTGATCGTACATTTCAATGGTATCCCGGATCAGTATCGACGCGTCCTTAGATGAAGTTACAGGTAAATTCAAAGGGTTCGGCTTATCAACAACCTGAGTACCCATGACTACCCTGCAGCCAGATTGTTCGTACGCACCTATACAAGCGTCAAGGTACTTGGTACTGCCGGGGTCTAGAAAGCAAGTAGTTCCATATTTTAAAAGTTCTGTTATAGCTAATAAAGAAGTCCAATATTCTTCTGTGGGGGTCATTGCGCTTTGCAAACTGAATACGTTTGGAAGGTATTCTGATCCTAATCCATCTGGGAATATACCCCTAGTTGCATGAGCGTAGCTGGCATGTAAGTGTCCATTAATAAATCCTGGAGTAATCACCATCTCGGAAGCATCAATAACCTGGTTCGCGTTCCACTCTTTAGAATCGTCAGCCTTACCAACTCCTACGATCCTATTATTTTCTATTAAAACAGCTCCATCTGTAACAATCCGCCGTTCGGGGTCCATAGTAACGACAAACTTCGCACCTGTTATTTTAATTTTGCTTATCATTCTACTTATTATATGCTAGCTGCATTAGGATTTTTACGCCTTTGTAATAGATCGAGATTACGCCATACTATGAATTGACACAATATCCTAGCTATCCTAGAGTATTTAACTAGAATGAAGTTACTTTAAGCGTGAAGTCAACTCATACATGGGACTGGTAGAAGGTGATATTTTAGTTGGACAATCCTATAATAATTCGGAATGCAACGATATTAGATATATCTAATATCGTTGGCTTTAACAACGCAATGGCATTGGAAACCGAAGGTAAAACGTTAGATTATATAACCCTAAAACAGGGCGTCTCAGAAGTCCTAAGCGACCCATCGAAAGGATTTTACCTGATAGCCGTTTTCTCAGGAACTGTAGTCGGGCAATTAATGATAACATCCGAATGGAGCGATTGGAGAAATGGTTATTTCTGGTGGATACAAAGCGTTTATATCAAGCAGGATCATCGAAAACGCGGTGTCTACAGAGCGTTAAATGAAGAAGTCCTAAGTTTAGCTAAAAACAACGGCAACATTTGTGGGATCCGCCTTTACGTAGATAGAGACAACACCATTGCACAAAGGGTCTATCACAATTTAGGTATGTCAACATCTAATTACGACATGTACGAAATCGAATTTGATCGGTAGAACATGGCTAACTCACCAACAGAATATGAATTGGTCGCACAAGGGCAATATTATTCCCAATATGGCTTGTTCGATAAAGCTATGGATTGCTTTAATAGAGCGATCCTTGAGAACGATAATTTTGCCCCAGCTTATTATTACCGCGGTAT
>CAJXEF010000045.1 GCA_913052545.1 uncultured Chloroflexota bacterium | reverse complement strand
GACGGTTTATTCTCGGAGTTGGTCTTGGTTATCAACCG
This sequence comes from uncultured Chloroflexota bacterium, assembly GCA_913052545.1. Next base: position 13,328 of record CAJXEF010000045.1, on the reverse strand, counting down.
GTGGATTTCCGCACTTTCGATATTCCAATAGAAAGTCGGTTGAGTCGCTTTGAAGAAGAAATTGAAATAATTCGCCAGTGTTGGTCAGGCGAACGTTTTGATTTTTCTGGAGAGCATTTTAGCCTGGAAGATGTTGCTATCCGGCCTCGCCCTTATTCAGACCCACCCCCACGTTTATGGGTTGGTGCAAGCCGGGCTCCCGGTGCCCGTCGGGCCGGTGTAATAGCTGATGGATTCGTGGCCGGGCCAAGTACTGATCTAGAGAGTACCGTCAACCTGACTTCTGTATACCAACAGGCCGCTGAATCGGCAGGTAAAGACCCTGTGTTATGCCTGATGAGAGATTCATGGGTTGCCCGCACTCGTGGTGAAGCGGAGAGGGTTTACGGACCAGAAGTAATTGACGCTTATAAATATTATTGGCGCAACGGTCTAAATGAGTTTCGCCGATACACTGCGGAATCTGATATCAACATGGCTAACATGGCGCCTGACCGGTTGATAATTGGAGAACCTCAGGAAGTAGTGGATGATTTTCATCGTTGGAAGGAAGCCACTGGTGCCGATTATTTCCTGCTACGCTTGCGCCATGCTCACTCCGGTGGTCCTTCCCATGAGCGTATATTGGAAGCTATCCAGTTATTTGGAGAAGAGGTGATTCCCAACTGCCAATAATCCAGTAAACTATGTCTATGTGACTAAGGAGGATCAACTATGCCACGATTCCCTATTGCTTCCCGCGATGCGGTGCCACACGATCAGGTAAACGCCTTCGATTCTATTGTGTCTTCACGGGACGGTGTAGTACCCGAATTCGGACCTGTCGCCGTTCAGCTACATGTTCCAGAGATTGCCCAGCGAGGAGAGGTCCTGAGAGCTTATCTTCGAGCCGAGGGTTCAACGCTTACAGATAATGTGGCGGAACTAGCCATGATAACTACGGCTCGAGAATTGGACTGCCAGTTCATTTGGCACGCTCATGCCGCCGCTGGCCGAAAGGCAGGGCTTAGCGATGCTCTAGTAGATGCCCTTCGGGACAATCAGGAGTTGCCACAGCTATCTTCTGCAGAATCGGCAGTTATTAACTATGGTCGAGAGTTTTTCCGTACCCGCCGAGTGTCACAGGGAACTTTTGACGCTGCTTTATCTGAGTTCGGACAGAGGGGCTTGGTCGAATTGACCAATCTGATGGGTTATTATTCAGTACTTGCCTTCAACATAAACGCTTTCGAGCAATTGCCTCCGGCTTCTGACGAACCGTTCTTACCTGTATAAATTTCATATGCTGGCTGGGCAACTGGCATTTACGATATGTCAAATCGCCCTTCGAAATGTCAGTCGTAGCTTGTCTATGCGTAGGTGTTAGAACCAACCTTTGGTTAAAACCATTTTCACAACGATCCTATGTTAGTTAGGTTTGCGGAATTAACACGGAATTCTACTTAAGTAAGGATCTTGTAGTTGATGAAGACGTAGGAGAAAGGGGCAAAAGCAATTGTGGAGAGGCTCTTAAACTTCATTACGACATCATCAGGTACAAAAATCGTATGGTTCTAATATCCTTTAACGATAGCGGTCTGGTACATTACGATTCATCCGAAAATCTGTGATCAGGGAAATCTTGAAGGGATACATAATGGGATAGTTCAACTCTTGGGACTTCTAAATATCTTCAATATGAAGTTCCGGATATTCCAAGTTGGCCAATATATTACTAATACTACCAGAGACGTTCAGCAGTTTGATTAGATCAGCCAATTCCTCCGCCTTGGATTTGCCAACTCTCAGACCAACTAGGTAGGAAAATTTCGCATCTAAATCCGATTCAGTCATCTTACGGTAGTTGGATTCCTTAAAGAACTGTCTGCCGTCTTCGGCGGTAACAGTTACTGTGGTATGTAAACGGTGTTTGCCCTCAACCCAATCTTCTCGGGGATTGACGTGGATTTTACTTCGGATCTCTTTGACTTGCGGATTTTGGAAAAATCTTTTTTGGTGTGCCTCTTTAAATCCCATCCCGCCATATAATACAGCTATTGCCAACGCATCACCGCAATCTGCAGGATGACGCTGGCTGGTGAAATAGCTGTTTATGTCAGAGGGCCTCATACCGATCTGTATATCTAAAATATCATCCGAGCATAAACTGTTCTCTGTCATGATCTCAAGTATTGTCTGTCTTGGCGCTTGCAGTCCTCCCCCGGAACAATTGCGTTTAAATATTAAACCTCTAATGCTGAAATCCTTGCCGAGTCCTTCCAAAAACTCGCTCCCGGGCTCAGTTACGCCTAGGTAACTATCAAAAAATCCGTCTGGGCCTTCTAAAATATTTCTAGGAGCGTCGTATTCTGATTTAGCCATGAGAGCTGCAGTGACACCATTTTGGGCTCCGGCTCCGCCACGGGTAAAAGATTTAGCCATATGATTGGCTTCTCTACGGAATGGAGTTATACCACAGGCCAAGTGGGCAGCTAAACTTATAGCTACGTCCATTTGATCTGCACTTAGACCAAGAGAAATACCCGCTGCAACGGTTGCACCTATAGTATTACTTTCATCAAAAGGACCGAAATGGCCACCGGGGTTTTTCTTGACTGAGGCTGCGACTGCTTGAACTCTTTTGGAAACTTCGTATCCAAGAGCTATTGATCGTAAGATTTCTGATCCAGAGGCATCTGATATTTGTCCTGCCGCTAGTGAAGCGGCGATCGTAGTAGCTAAAACGTGGCTGCCTCTCGTATCAAAGTCATCAATCGCATCTACTTCATCAGCGTGTCCAAGGGTGCCATTTACCAGAGCTGCGTTTAAAACCGAGGTACGTTGGGGAAACCCTATAACTGTACAGTTGGGACCATCACCAGCTAGTTTGATAAACTTCATTAAATGGTGGGCTATAGGCAGCATCGAGCACGCTAAAGCTGAACCGATCCCGTCGTATAAGGCCAGTTGCGTAATTTTTTTTACGTCTTGTGGGAGTGACTCGAAAGGGGTTGAATCTACCCATTCTATGATGGTCTTGGTAAAGCTATAGTCTGGCATTTCAATCACTCCCAACTTTCGGAAACATTATGCCATCGTTTATCCGTAATCAATCCGTTTCCGGTTTTGGTGTATATCAACGAATGGTGTTCATGATTAATATTTAACTTTCGTAACTTCATTTCTAGACCATTGGAATTCGGCTCAGTCACGAGAAATGTTTATAGGAGAATATCGGAGTACATACTTCTCTTGGTCCGCTATGTCGATTGCTCCAGGTCGTGCCTGTCTTACTCGGATTATCGCCTGCTCATTAGATATTCCTAATTCAATTAGTATTAATGCGGCTATTGTGCCGGACCGTCCCAATCCACCTTTACAATGGATCAAAACGTTATCACCCTTTTTAATCATATTAACGATTGTGGGGGCTATTTTCTCCCAGGAATTGTCAAATGAAACATCTGGAGCGGTCATGTCCTGTATGGGCATATGGAACCAGTGCATACCTCTTTCCACTATCGCGTCACCGATATTGGGTACTTTGTTAACATATAACTCATCATCTGGCATCAAAGTGACTACTGCTGTTGGTTTAAATTTGTTTTGGATGGCAACTAAATCTGTTATCAAATCTCTATCCCATACTCCTCCAAACGTGGATGGGCTTTTCTTGCCGGGACAGATGCTAACACCAATTATTCCGGAATGCTCCGGATGGTTTATATGAGTAATGTGTATCGGATCAGTAAGGCTAGTTTTGATTGGCATAAGTGAACCTCGATCCAATTTCAACGTATACAATGATTATTTGGAAATTATTGTATACCGGTGGTCTTGACACTGCACTTTAGTATGTACCTCATTAGACGATGTCAAAGGACAAATATAATAGGTGGCTAAAATATCTAATCCGAGATGTTCCCTAGGTATGCGATGGGACGATGCCAAATATCTGTTAATTAAAACATCTATTAGTATAGGATAAATTGATGGATAACATCGTTTAAAGTTATAATGTAGTATGAGTTTCATCTATCACTAACGGTACTCGAGTCAGATCCGATTCAAGGAGGCTAGCCACATGCAGGCGAATACACTTGTTGATACCGAAATACAAAGAATATCTTATTTGGATCCTACTGGTGATGTCCAATTAATAGATCGTCAAAATGCACAACGATTAACATCGATTAAAGGTACTACCGTAGCGTTGATGAATAACGGCAATGATACGTCCGGATTTTTTTTCGAAGCATTATCACAAATTTTTAAAGAACAATATGGAGTAGCCAAAGTAATCTTAGAAACTAAATTTACTTCATCGAAACCCGCAGATGACAAGTTGTTGCAAGAGATTGCGGTGGAAGCGGACTTCATGGTGGCAGGAGTCGCACTTTGAGGATCTTGCACATCGGGCAGTATGCTCGACGGAATAAAATTCGAAGACACGGGGAAACCTGCAGTAGTAATCGCAACCACTAGTTTCGTAAAGTTGGCCAATTCAATCAAACGTTCTATGAACTTGGAAAACTTGCCTTTAATCAGCGTAGCTCATCCGTTGGGTGACAGAGAAACCGCGACTTCTAAAGCTCAAACGGTGGTTGAGGAGATCGTCAAGGCCGTTACGGGTTAATAAGCATTAATAAACTCCCTTTATTCGTATCTATTATCGACGAGGAGAAATAGACTTAATATGGCTACTGGTAGGTTAACCCCAAGGCTGGTTGGACTGGATTCAGTTCAGGGAGCTTTAGATACCATCGAACAATACTTTGATAACGGTTGGACGGATGGGCTTCCCGTTGTCCCTCCCACCGAGATCGCAGTGGAGGCAATGATCAATGCTTCGGGGAGGGATGCTTTGGAAGTATTGGGTATCATGCCCCCGAGAAATGGTATTGTAACCATTGAAACAGTGGCAACTAACGCGGTTATGGCTGGATGCAAACCAGAATATATGCCTGTAGTAGTGTCCGCTGTTGAAGCATTATTGGATCCTTTGTTCGATGTTCATGGTCTCCAAGCGACAAGTGACCCCGCGGCACCCATGGTGATTGTAAGCGGTCCTGTGGTTGAATCATTAGGTATAAATCACGGGATAGGACTCTTCGGGCATGGATCCAGAGCCAATGCTACGATAGGCAGATCATTAAGATTGTTAATGGTTAACTCTGGGGGTGGCCACCCCGATACAGGGGACAAATCTACTATGGGATCGCCTTCAAAATATTCCTACTGTATCGGAACCGACGTAGATACTCCGTGGGCTCCCCTCCATACCGAATTCGGTTTCAATGCAGCCGATAGTTGCGTAACTGTTTATGCTGCTGATGCGCCCAGGGGGAATAACCCGGGTGGGTCTGGAAGCATGGAATTTCCGCTGTGGATACTAGCTGACTCGATGTCTACTCTTAACCATAATATGTGGCATGGGGGCTATGCCGTAGTGGTAATTAGTCCTTTGGTCGCAAGAGGATTAGACCAAGAAGGATGGACTAAGAAAGACGTACAACTATACCTTTATGAACGTGCACGGGTCCCGGTTGACCGCGTCCAGAGATACAATAAGTTACGTTTTGGTCGAGAACAGGAACCTGGTGATCCATATTATTGGCCTAAGTGGCTTAGTGTCGATGAACCCGATATTAACGTCCCAATAGTTAGGCATCCTGATAACATGCTGGTATTAGTTGCAGGTGACGTTGGCCGCTCTCGCTCAGCCTATTGTCCGGGCCGACCTTACAATCATCCGGTAATTAAAAAGATCAATTACCCAGAGTTTTAAACTATTCTTGACTTCGTGTTCTATTGGGAGCATTCCCAAGATTGACTCTTTTCTAATTATTGATCTTAGGCTCCACCCAAATTCGGGCTGGGAAAGAGCAAATCTATAACTTAGTGTATTTATGTTTATCTGGATACGCTTGCAGCTGATTTACAACTCGAATGTATGTTTGAGCTGTAAGGGATGAGGAGTGAATAGGTTGGTTGTCAATTGGATAAAACTTAGCATAAATATACACCTACTTAACATTTTTGGAGAATACGAATCCCGGTATCGGCTAACCCATTTGAAGGTCCAATTGACCGTATCGTGATCATATCTGGGTTTGGAGATGTTATATATACATCCACATGACTTAGAAATGCTGTGGATGTTCTGTAAACGAATTAAATTATGGGAGGCAGAGATGAGATTTGGATTATTCACTATTGTTCCGTGGCACGAAAATCATACCCAAGAGCAATCGTTGCGAGAAGCCTTAGAGCAGATCGAATTAGCGGATAGGTTAGGCTTGGATGAAGTCTGGTTGGGAGAACATCGATTCTCTCGGCATGGATTGCTATCGGGAATTTTCTCATTCCTGGGTCAAGTCGTTGCCAGAACCACTCACGTTCGTATCGGGACTGCGGTAATCGTGTTGCCTTTGCATAATCCAATTTTGGTAGCAGAGGAAGTTGCCATGTTGGATGTCTTGAGTGGAGGTCGTATCGATCTCGGGATAGGTAGTGGATATCAACGGCAGGAGTTCGAAGGTATAGGGGTAGATATGGAAGAAAGCAGGGAGCGTTTCGTTGAATCCGTGGAAGTGATGATTAAGGCCTGGACAGAGGAAACGTTAACTTATAATGGTAGGTTCACGAATGTCGATAATCTGTGGGTACTTCCGAAACCGGTCCAAAAACCTTACCCTCCATTGTTCCAAGCTGTCAGTACGAGTCCCGAATCTATAGATTTTGCCGCGAAACATCAGATCCAGGTTATAGCTGGAGGACCAACTGATATCTTAGGGCGAGCTCCTGAAGTGATCCGCATGTGGAGGAAAAAGATGGACGAATACGGGCATCCTCATACTCATCTGGATCCTCCTATGGCAAAAGCAATTTACGTTGCTCCAACTATGGAAGAAGCCGAATCTGATCCGATAGAGCTTGAGAACTTTTCCTCGCGCATCTTGAGTTCGGTGGGGGAGTCGGGACATGTTATCGGAATGCCTACGGACAGGGATGGCAAATTGCCCAGAGGGTACGAAGCTTGGGCAGGCCGCCAGACCGATCGGAATCGCCGAGATGACCCAGGTCATGCTGGCTTACCACCTTTACGGGGAACTCCTGAAGTAGTGATTGAACGCATTAAAGAAACCCAAGCGCAAGGTATCAATCACATTTTTGGAGCATTCGGGTTCCCTGGATTACCGCACGAAAAGGTAATGCGTTCGATTGAACTCTTTGCGACTGAAGTTATGCCGCATTTCCGAGAGGTACCGGTATCTTGAATCTCTGTGGGGATAGGTTAAAACCTCTGATCTATCGGTAGATATAATCTATTCAGACCACTTTTAATCCTTGTGGTTAGGATGATACGCCCACCGTAATCAGCTCGATGAAGGAGCCCAAACATGAAGTATGACTATATAGTGGTTGGTGGAGGCACGGCTGGCTGTATTCTCGCTACTAGGTTATCAGAAGATTCGGAACGTTCAGTTTTATTACTGGAAGCGGGTCCTGAATATCCAGACTTCGAACAGTTACCGGATTCTCTAAAATATGGTTGGGGCATGCTGAATTTAGAGGCACGCAAAGCCGGTGGCCCCTTCAACTGGTCATTTACAGGTAAGGCGAATTCTAGGCAATCTCAGCCAATGCCTGTCCCAAGGGGGAAAGCTATGGGTGGGACTAGTGCTATCAACGGGCAGACTTTTATTCGAGGAGCTCCGGAGGATTTTGATACGTGGGCTTCCTGGGGTAACGATGAATGGTCTTACGTTAAATGCCTCCCGTTTTTTCGAAAACTAGAGACTGATGAAGATTATTCTGGAGATTTCCACGGCAGTGATGGGCCTGTGCCAGTTCGACGGCATAAGAGGAACACTTGGCCACCAGCACAAGAAGCGTTCTACAAAGCCTGTATAGCAGCGGGTCATCCGGACCACCCGGATGTACACGAGCCAGACGCGACGGGCATAAGTCTGAGGGCGGAAAATAATATAGAAGGTATCAGGATAAGTATGGCTCTTGCTTATCTAAACCCAAATCGGCATAGGTTGAATTTAACCGTAAAATCAAAGGCACAGGTATTAAAGATCATTTTCTCTGGTTTACAAGCCACTGGGTTAGAGGTGGAGAGTGGAGGAGAGCGTTTTGTTGTAGAGGGTAAAGAAATAATTTTATGTACTGGTGCTGTCGGATCACCTCAATTGCTAATGTTATCCGGGATCGGCCCAGCTGAACGGCTCACTGATTTGAAGATTCCAGTGATATCTGATCTCTCCGGCGTTGGACAGAATATGCGGGATCATCCCAACGTAACCGTAAAATTCTTAGTGAAAGAAGGTACTTATGATGATCCCAACGGGATGCGGGCTCTTCGCCTGAGATTTACAGCAACTGGGTCTGGCACTATCAATGACATGATCCTATCTCCGGCATCTATGAACACCGTGGTCAAAGAGGGCGATGATCCTAGTCATACTATTAACTGTGGGTTGTATTTAGCAGTGGGCAAAGGTGAACTCAATCTGGCTTCGGCTGACCCTCATGATTACCCAACTATGGACTACCATTATCTTGAGGATCCATGGGACAGAGAACGTCTACGTGAGGCCGTTAAGATGTGTGTTGATTTGCTAGGTGATCCTGCTTATTCAGCTATTATTGAAAAAAGGACCGCTCCACTCGATGATGATCTCGCCTCCGATCAAACTTTGGACGACTGGATTATGCGAAATGTGAGTTCGTCCTTCCATATTTCTGGTACTTGCAAGATGGGTACGGATAAGGACGAAACAGCTGTGGTCGATCAACATCTTAAAGTGCGGGGAGTCACTGGTCTGCGTGTAGTTGATGCGTCGGTTATGCCAGATGTGGTCAGAGCTAATACTAATGTTACTACTATGATGATTGCTGAGAGAGCTGCAGAGTTTATCAGGGAAGGTCTTTAGCCGAAACTTCAACTGTTCCTTGATGGTATGATTGAATTAATTTCACGAGTTGATGTTGGTAGAAGAGGTGTTTAGATGGATGTCGGGATGATGATGATCTGTTCAAGTTACGGTTGGGATGAAGGGTCCGATAGGCAGATGTGGGAGGAAGAATTGAAGCTATGTGAAATAGCAGCTGATGAGGGTTTTGATTGTCTCTGGTCAGCAGAGCACCATTTCAGCGATTATTCTTTCGTGCCAGATAACATACACTTGATGACTCATTTGGCTGCAAAGCATCCCAATATAGATGTTGGTACTGCTGCAGTTATTATTCCCTGGCATGACCCTCTCCGTGTAGCTGAGAATGCTGCGGTTCTCGACTTGTTGAGTAATGGAAGGCTTAGGCTCGGTTTCGGACGTGGGTTGGCGAGGCGCGAATTCGAAACGTTCCGTCTGAGCATGGACGAATCCCGAGGGCGTTTCGACGAAGCTGCTCCGATGATAGTCGAAGCTCTTAAAACAGGGTTTATTGAAGGTAACGGAACCTACTACAAGCAGCCTAGAACGGAAATCAGACCGCGGCCTCAATATTCGTTCGACGGAAGAATTTATGCGGTAGCCTCCAGTGAGGAATCTGTTGCATCAGCCGCTAAACTTGGGGCACATATCGTGATGTTTGCAGATCGACCCTGGGAAATGCGTTTACCAACGATAGAGCGTGGTCGTGCTTTGCATCGAGAGTTCCATGGTACAGAGCCGCCGGATGTAATGCTGACCGAGTTTGTGATCTGTGGGACTGATCTTGACCAGTGTGAAGGGGAAGCTCGTCAGTATCAGGGTAAGTTTGTAGAAAGTAACTTTTATCATTATGAATTTCTGGGAGATCATTTTAAATCGGTTAAAGGATATGATTCGTATCAACAAAAAGCGGAGATAGCACGGGCTGCCGGTCTAGAAGGTGCCATTGAGGGTTTCATGGAGGCTGCTAGTTGGGGAACTCCAGACAAGATTCTTCGAGGTCTAGAGAAGCGCCGCGAATTGCTAGGTAGTTTTGAGCTCAACGTTGCTTTTCGGTTTGGGGGTACACCATATGATGTAGCCGAGAGAGGGTTGAAGCTCTTTGCCAAAGAAGTTTTGCCGGTTTTGAAATCCTGGTAAAACATTAATTCTAAATACAGATGTGTTCGTCATTTATAGTGGCATTTCGAGGAGATAGATTGGGTATGAATGTTGACAGGCTCACAGCGGATCTTGCTTCTACAGCTTCTCACAGTCCTCTTGTTAAGCCCGGAATCAGAAGTATTGTTATAGATTACGCTAGGTCAGAATCGGTAACTTTCGGTGAAACTTATTTTGGATCAGTCGGGCAGTATGAAAAGATTCGGGGTACAGCTTATGGCGAGATAGATCCATCTGATCCCCAGAATACGGTAATAACCGACCTTGAATTTGCGCCGATCAACCCTCAGGGGCTGGTTGACTACTCGATGGATATTTTCATCCTCAAGCCGAAAGATTTGGATAAAGGTAATCATCGTATTTTATTCGATTTCAATAACAGGGGACAAATGCGGGTTGGTAAGCTTAATGACGCGGTTTTGACGAATGATCCGAGTACGCCTGAGGATGCTGGGACAGGTTTTATTATGAATCTGGGATATACCGTGGTATCTAATGGATGGGATTTGGGCGCCGAAGGCTTCCAAGATATGAAGATAAATGTACCTTTAGCGACTAGGTCGGGGAATTCAATTAGTGGGCGATCATACGAATATATTGTGTTTGATAATAGCACTAGCTCAACTTACTCGCTTGCTTATCCGGCAGAGAATTCGGATAAGTCAAAGGCTAGGCTTACTGTTCGAGAACGTCTCGATGATACGGCTCTCGAAGTTCCGGCTGCCGAATGGGAGTATACCTCAAGTGACAGAACTGCTATCAGACTTTTACCAGATGGTATGTCATTTAAGCAAAGTTACATATACGAATTTACATACACTGCCATAGACCCTTTGGTTGCCTGTGTGGGATTAGCCGCGACTCGCGACTTCGTTTCCTTTTTGAGGCACGGGACGATTGAGGAAGGGAATCCTCTTGCTGGAGACGTGAAATATACTTTTAGTTATTCGATATCCCAACCCTCTCGGACCCTGAACGATTTTCAGGAACTGGGATTTAACGAAGATGTAGATGGACAACCAGTGTTCGACGGGATTTTGAGCCATACTGGTGGTGGGAACGGTGGTCAGATCAATTATCGCTTTGCTCAGACAGGTAGGACTGAAAGGAATCGTCAAAACCATTTATATCCCGAAGCAGTATTTCCGTTCGCACACCAAGTAATGGCGGATCATTTAACCGGTAAAATTGCAGGCCGCAGCCAGTATTCTGTGGACAATGGCACTTGTCCCAAGAGGTTAGAAGTCAACACGTCCAATGAATATTGGGTCAAGGCGTGCTCGTTGTTGCATACCGATACAGAAGGGAATGATATATCCGATCCAGAAAACGTCAGATTTTATCTTTTATCGGGATTATCACATGGTGTGGGAAAGCGTGATGACAAGGGAAAAGGTCAGCAGTATACCAATCCCGTCTCTCCTTATGCAGCACACAGAGCTCTATTAATAGCACTTGACCAATGGGTAACCGATGGAACTACTCCTCCCAATAGCCTGGTGCCGAGACGCACTGAGAATGCGGCTATAGCAGTACCTGTTCTGGGGTCTCAGACGGGCTTCGTTCCTCAGGATGAACTGGGCTGGCCTTCAATACCAGGAGTAATTTACAACGGGTTAATTACGACCCGATACTTATTAAATTTCGGCCCAGAATTTGATAATGGAATTTTGGATAATTATCCTCCATCAGTCGTTGGGTGCCCTGCTTATACGATATTCGTATCCAAAGTTGATGGAGATGGAAACGAGATGGCCGGTATCCGATTGCCTGCAGTCGCGGCACCAGTTGCGACTACAACCGGCTGGGGGTTACGTAGAGAAGGATATGGTGAGAATGAAGGATTAGAATCGGATGGTCAATATATACCGTTTGAAAAGACCAGATCGGATCGTATTTCAACTGGTGATCCAAGGCTGTCGTTGAAAGAACGCTACGGGGATCATGAGGGGTATGTAGCGGCAGTCGAGCGGGTTGCACGAGAGCTTGAAAAACAACGATTCCTATTGCCAGTGGATGTTAAAAAATATATAGATGAGGCCAGATCAAGCGATATATTTGCTTAGTATCCCCAAAATATATATTTAACAGTGATGGTTAGGCCATTAGTACCTGATTTTGTATAGGACATTCGGTTTGCATCTTGCATACAGGCACATGGACACTTGTTTCAGGCACGGATATAATTTTAAGACAGGAACTTCAAAATAATCATCGGGTACATTGATGAGTAGTGTTAGGAGTGATTCGTAAACCAGTCGGTGGTCGTGCCGCGACAATCGCTAAAAAGTTTGATAGGAGATAGATATGTCAGCAAAAGTTAAAGGTCTGGGCCATGTCGGATTTTATGTTCAGGACTTGGATCTTATGAAGGATTTCTATGGCAATTTCATGGGGATGACGTTGACTAAAGTAGGTCCTATAGGTGCTTTTTTCAGTGCTGATCCGGAAGGATGTGATCATGAGATTGCACTTATGGCCGGCCGGAAATCGCTGGATGATACAACAAATGTCAATCAAGTATCAATGAGAGTTGACTCGCTGGATGACGTCAGAGATTTTAAAAACCGCATTCATGCTAAGGGATACCAACTGGACCGAATTGTGACTCATGCAAGTGCGATTGGTTGTTACTTCAGGGACCCCGAAGGTAATCCGACCGAGGTATTCTGGTTGACTGGCCTTACATCATGGGCTCAGATTGGTATACCAATTGATATTGACCAATCGGACGACCAGGTGATGGCAGATGTTCATCGTGCTTGGGACGCGGTAAAACATGTCGAGATGGGTAACGTCCCTAGTCCAGAAACTTTTGAGGCCATAAGGGATCTTAACAAAGCAGTGGTCGCTAACCGGTAATAGACTGATATTTGGGCTTGGTATTAATATTCGTATATCCTCTGATATGCGAATATTAATCCAGCTAAATAGATGTAGTTCCGCCAGAATTCGGATCTTCACTATCTTGTATTCTTGATAAGTCCATATTAGGAAAATCTACTGATAAGAATTGCTGAACCCCGTTGGCTAAGTCGTCGCAATCCCGGAACCAGGATCTAAGACGGTTTCTCCATGCGGATAGCCCACCACTAGCGTGAAGTTCGAATACTGATTCTCTGGCGTCAAGCGCGGATGAGACTTGGTCCCACGCGAGTTGTAATAAAGCTGATCGTTGTATCGCGGTGTAACCGCCGCCGCCGCCATAAGCGTCCTCAAGTTCCTCTGCCATTATAGGATCAA
>CAJXEF010000044.1 GCA_913052545.1 uncultured Chloroflexota bacterium | reverse complement strand
TCGCTCGCTGACAACACTCGGATACACTGCTACGCCACCCAAATTCTCAACTATTACTGAATAATTTTCTAGTGACCCTACCTCTTCTTCGATATCAGCCTTTTGCTCAGAAGTCAGACCGTACGCCAATAAAGCCGTATACTTTAGGGCGATCTCATCCCTTGGAGATATCACGAGGACATCCGGTGCTCCAGAAAAAACCACATCTACGGGGGGCCAGATTCCTATAGTGGAACCCAATTGAAGGGATCTTAAAACCTCCCAAATCTCATTCTCGATTGTTTCCTCTACCCGCTCCCTCAAAGTCTCACGCTGATTTTCAATTAGCTTGAGTGCCTCGGTTTTTGAATACCCTTTGTTTTCATTAGCCAACGCGTGGGGTATCTCAACCTGATTATCAATTACCGATGATTTAAGTTGACCCAAAGTTTGACCTAATTCGAAATATTCCCGAACATCCACCAAGGAAGTCCTACGATCGGTTGACGGGTATCCAAAAAGGCCATTTTTCAATCGGTAGATCCATTTGTCACTGATATGTCCGAGCTCCCATTCCATAAAACTGTATTTGAATGGGGCTATAACCCGGTCAACATATGATGGTCTATAGTCGCTCGTACCAGCTGTGAACAAGCCTACAATCATCAATAAATAAAAACTGAATCGTAGAACTACTCTAAATTGTGGAAGTCGCATATCTTATTGAACTAATCTGTAGTGTCCTATATTCAATGCTAACACGCATAATTTATTCATCAAAATGCTTGTCGTGTTAAGAGGTTTTCTTGACACTGTTCTCCCATACCTGTAGACTTTTTTTGCATTGATATAGGTATAAAAAGTGACAACATCTCCCTCTTTTTAACCGCAGAAATGCGGGAACAAGCCATTGGCGCACAAAGTAACCCTATCACTTTGGAAGTGGAAAAGGGGGCTATAATGAAATTCGCCGAGGCCATAGGTGACAATAACCCCCTCTGGACAGACGAGGCCATAGCTAGAAAGAGCAAATACGGAGGGTTGATTACGCCACCAACCTTTTTGAGATCCATCAGAATCGAGCGACCGGAACTGCCCTTTGATCTACCTTTCACGAGGCTATTGGACGGCGGTAGCGACTGGGAATATTTTCAACCTGTCAGAGTAGGTGATCACATTACAGCCACCAGTGAGATAACTGACCTACAGGAAAGGTCTGGAAGAATGGGTCTTATGATCATAATGACCAATTTAATAACGTACGTTAATCAATTTACAGAGGTAGTCGCGACACAAACTAACACCTCAATTCGATATTAGTTGCACATGCCATTCTAAGGAGTCCTACTTGCCAAACCAACTTTTCTGGGAAGATGTTGAGGAAGGATCAGAATTAACACCTCAATCGCACAAGCCTAGCACCAGACAACTAGTCCAATATGCTGGTGCCTCCGGTGATTTTTATGAAATCCATTATGATAAGGACTTTGCCCAAGGAAATAACTTAGATGGCCCGATCCTCCACGGGGCCCTTAAAAGTGCTTTCTTAGGAAAGTTTATGACAGACTGGGCCGGGCCACTTGGATCGTTAAAAAGATTGTCGTGCCAATACAGGGGAATGGACTTTCCGGGCCAGGTTATAACCACCAAGGGTACAGTTGATCGAAAATATCAACTTAACGGGAATTATCTGGTCGATTGCACTATATGGCTAGAAAATCCGGGCGGACAAAACACGACTCCCGGAACAGCAACCGTGGAGTTACCATCAAAAGGAGACTCAAATGGCTGATTTTTTGCAAGATAAAGTGGCTATAGTTACCGGGGCTGGCCGAGGGGTAGGTCGGGGAGTCGCCCAATTAATGGCTAAGGAGGGTGCCAAGGTCGTTGTTGTTGACCCCGGAGTTAACGTCGACGGATCCGGATTCGACCAATCCATCGCCGAGCAAGTTGCAAAAGAAATTACCCAAGACCACGGAATAGCCGTAGCTTGCACTGAATCAGTAGCAACCATGGATGGCGGAGAACGTATAGTTCAATCGGCAATAGATAATTTTGGTAAATTAGACATAGTAGTTACCTGTGCAGGGATCTTACGGGATCGTATGATCTTCAATATGAGTGAACAGGAATGGGATGACGTAATCGCAGTACACTTAAAGGGTACTTTTACTGTGGTTAAAAATGCCTGCATTCTTTTTAGACAACAACGGTCTGGAACAATTATAACTTTCAGCTCCCAGTCAGGATTAGTAGGAAATTCAGGTCAAGCCAACTACGGAGCTGCTAAGTCCGGGATAGCCGGATTTACCAAAGTAGTGGCACGGGATATGGGCCGGTACGGAGTAACAGCAAACTCTATCGCTCCACGAGCTTCAACTAGAATGATTGGCGCTATACCAGATTCGGCTGCCGAAATACGAGCTCGAGGTGGCGTAGCTTCACTGTCTGAAGGAGATGAACTTCAGCAACTGGACCCTGACGATATAGCTCCTTTCGTCTGTTATCTAGCGAGTGACTTCGCCGATAATGTCAATGGTCAAACATTCCTCGTTCACGGCGGTGACGTATCTCTTATGTCTCAGCCCAGACCTGAACGGGTTATATTTGAACCCAACGGCCATTGGTCACTCGATGATTTAGCTCCACTGGCCCGTAACTACCTTACCCAGGGTCTGGCTAATCCTGCCCCTCCAGCGTAATTGGGCCACTACCTACTTACAGAAATATCAGTCACCGAAAATAGATCTAATAGAGGAATTTCATAATGGCAAACCTACTAAAAGATAAAGTGGCAATAGTCACGGGAGCTGGGAGAGGTGTAGGACAGGGGGTAGCCCGGCAATTAGCCGAAGAGGGCGCCAAAGTAGTTGTAGTTGACCTTGGTGTCAACGTTGACGGGACGGGTGCCAACCAATCAGTAGCCGAGCAAGTGGTAAATGAAATCAAAGAGTCCGGAGGCATTGCAGTTGCTTGTGCTGAATCGGTAGCAACAATGTCGGGCGGCGAAAACATAATCCAAACTGCGATTGATAGTTTCGGGAAACTGGACATTGTAATTACCTGTGCCGGTATATTAAGAGACCGCATGGTTTTCAATATGAGCGAAGAGGAATGGGACGATGTCATCGCAGTGCATTTAAAAGGTACTTTCACTATAGTTAAAAATGCCTGCATTCTCTTTAGGCAACAGCGGTCCGGCAGAGTCATAACATTCAGTTCAACTTCAGGATTATACGGCAACTCAGGACAAGCTAATTATGGTGCTGCTAAAGATGGAATAGCAGGTTTTACTCGCGTAGTAGCCCGCGATATGGGCCGTTATGGGGTCACCGCCAACGCGATATCTCCGAGTGCTTCCACCAGGATGACAACAAGCGTTCCTGAAGAAGCTCGAACTTTGAGGGCTTCCAGAGGTATCACCTCTGGCACCTCGACAACCTTGCGAGGGGAACCAGAAGACATTGCACCATTTGTAACATGGCTCGCCTCGGACGAATCCTCACATGTCAACGGACATGTCTTTCACGTCACAGCAGGTTTGGTAAGCCTATTAAATGAACCTGATCCAGTAAAAACTATCCATAAAGAAGGAAGATGGACACTAGAAGAACTCGCTAAGGTCTTTCCAGCTACATTAGGTTTGGAACTCCATAATCCTGCGCCAGCTCCTCCCCCTGCTATTTAAGGTAAATTCAGAATCGAGGAATTAAAGGAAATATCATGGCATTTAAAAATTTTAGCGCCTCTTATGCCGGCCACGTGGTCGACGACAACCTCGGCCTACAAGGTACGCCAGCAAACGACCGTAGGTATTCGAATGAGAATCTAGCTCAGGCCTTCGACTGGGCTCTCAATTTCTCGACACACCTAGAAACCCTCGGATACGACGAGTTTTGGATGGCAGAGCACCACTTCCAACCCGAAGGGTACGAATGTATACCCAATCTACTCATGTTAAGCCTCTACTTGGCCAGTCATACTAAGCGTCTAAAATTCGGCTGCGGTTTTAACATAACACCAATGTGGCACCCACTGAGACTAGCAGAGGATTTCGCTATGGCCGATATTTTAACTAACGGCAGAGTGATATTTGGGGTAGGGCGCGGATATCATAGTAGAGAAGTAGAAACATTCGGGTCCCCTATGTTGGACGGCGATGCTAACCGGGAGTTGTTTGAAGAACAAGTAGAGGTACTTATTAAAGCTCTCAGTGAAGAATCGTTCTCCCACCATGGTAAACACTACAAAATACCAGCGGATGTCGAATACCGGGGCTACCAGCTAAAGGAACTTAGCGTAGTCCCACGGCCTTTACGGCAACCCGTTGACATATGGCAACCACTGGTAAGCGGTAACCCGCGGGGAATCGATTTCATGGCTAAAAAGGGAATCAAAGCATTAGTTGCGAATACACCAGAACCCATTAGAGAGGAACGATTGTCGACGTATCAGAAAACTGCTAAAGAATACGGTAGAGACCTACAGATGGGAGAAGACATAGCTTTTGGGTACAGGTTTTTCATAGGAGAAACGGAAGAAAAAGCCATCGAAGAGGCCAAGCCATATTTCGAGGAAGCGATGAAATTCGCTGCACCTCTCGGTTTGATGCAGCTGAGACCCGAACAAATTAGTGCTGTCGGAAATAGAGCTATGGCTCCATTCACTGATCTTCCTAGCCTCGAAGCAGCGGTAGAAAACAAAGTTTGGCTCTGTGGGCCCGCCGAGTCTATAGTTGACCATTTGAAAGAAGTTGAAGCAAAGTATCCCGGAGTCGAACGGGTTAATTTAGGCGCAGTTATGGGAATGCCACAGGAGGTCTTTAAAGATCAATTAACCAAATTCGCCGAAGGAGTACTTCCAGCTTTCAAATCGTAAAATTCTTCTAAAGTAACTCCTATATATGAAAAGAGTCCGATTAATCGGACTCTTTTCATATATAGGAGACTAAAGCAAACTTCCTTTTATTCGTCTAAGCACTATAGAGCGATTTCAATAGAGCCCCGAATCTCAAGAACCCAATGCTTTTTTCAATAATCCCGATGCTTCAAAACATGAAACGTTAGAACCCCCCGGAGACCTTGAAAAAATAAATAGGCAGGTAGAACCTGCGACACTATTAACCTCACGAGATCGTCTAGTTCGTTCACAGCCGGTAAGAACCCTAAAATCAGTAACGGAACCCTACTGACCGAGAAATATACGAATAGCCCTATTGCACCCAATTTATTTCGCCGAGATAATCCAAAAGATAAGATAGCTATTAGACTAGATTCGAGAACAACAAAAACGGATTGACCTGTGCTCCATAATCCACTAATCTCTGAGTCCCACGTTGAAAACAATAGGAGTGTATTTAGCAGACAAACTCCAGCATACAGGTACCCACACATGTAAGCCCATCGAATTCGTCTTCGAGATTGTGTGATATCGGTTCCAATTAATATACGTTCAGTCAAACCCACTAAATCTACCGTTTTACATCGCTAATTTGGAAACTAACATATCTTTGGACAGTAACATTAATCAGCAGGTCTAGGACGCAATAATTGATGGAGGCCAATTAAATACATGCAACTAAACTGACTGGAATCAATCCTCTTCTTTCAGAGGAATCCGACCCCAGACTAAGTTACCCGGGTCATCTGAGATGCCTTGTTCACGAGCTAGGTCACGGATCTGCAACAACGTAGAGTTAACCTCAGAAGTTAGAAAAACCCAATCCGGTTCCTCTGGCAACCAATATGGCGAGTTAATACGAA
The DNA here is from genome assembly GCA_913052545.1 of uncultured Chloroflexota bacterium. The sequence continues at coordinate 8,074 of CAJXEF010000044.1, read as the reverse complement.
CCACTTCCCCATCTTTAGAATTAACGTAAATTCCAAATTTAGATGTATATTGCATAGTTATAGTCGCCTTTTAACACAGTCTCAAATTTTAGCTGCTCCGCCAGCCACCCCAGCACATTCCTAAACCAAAACTGGCTCAACCAATATAGTCTCCTCTCTACTCGGACCAGTGGATATAATCTGTACCCGGCAGCCCACTAAATCTTCGACCCGTTTTATATAGTTCAAAGCATTCGTGGGTAGTTGATCTTTCCTGGTTGAACTTGCAGTGGGGGTGTCCCAACCTGGTAGCTCTTCGTACACCGGCAAACATTGTTCCTGCAGGGCTATATTCGCTGGGAAATAGTCGATCTCTTGATCGCCTACTTTATACCCTACGCAAATTTTTACAGATGGAAAACCATCCAGAATATCAAGCCGAGTAAATACCATTCCTGTAAAACCATTAATTTGCCGACTATATCGAGCGGCCACAGCATCGAACCAACCAACCCGTCTAGCGCGCCCTGTCGTAGTTCCATATTCGTGAGCTTTTTCCCTTAATAATTCAGCGGTTTCATCATGTAATTCAGACGGCATAGGACCACTGCCTACCCGGGTTGAATATGCTTTAAATACTCCCAGGACTCCAGATATAGATTGCGGGTTTAGCCCGAGGCCTGTACAAGCTCCTCCTACAGATGGAGAAGACGAAGTAACGTATGGGTACGATCCGTGATCCAAATCTAGCAAAGTTCCTTGAGCCCCTTCCAACAATATCCTTTGATTCCCTGCCAAGATATCTTGAATGAGTTTCTCCGTCGATTGCACATGAGGTTTCAACCATTGGGCCCATTCCTTGCACTTAGATAGCATATCTTCCATAGACAAGGGATCTTTGTCGTATATTTTGGTTATTAGAGCATTCTTGAATTCCAAAGTTGGTCGGAGCTTGGCCTCTAACGTCGATGAGTCCAAAAGATCACCGACTCGTATTCCCATACGTCCTGTCTTATCCATGTAGGCTGGGCCAACACCTTGACCCGTAGTACCTATTGCTCCGGAGCCTCGGGCTTCTTCCTCTAAATTATCTAGGAGAATGTGATATGGCATTATCACATGTGCTCTTTCGCTGACATACAGACGAGAGGTGTCAATTCCTCTGGCTGACAACATCCTCAGTTCTCCCTGCAAAACATCAGGGTTAACTACCACTCCGTTTCCTATAATGCCACGAACATCTGGCCAACATATCCCAGATGGAACCAAATGTAGTTGAAACGTACCTTGGTCATTTACTACAGTATGGCCCGCGTTGTTGCCCCCAGCATAGCGAACTACGTAATCGACACTACCCGCCAGGTAATCGATTACCTTACCTTTCCCTTCGTCTCCCCATTGACCGCCTATTACGGCATATGCCGGCATTATTAACCTCTACGAATTTGACATACACATCCGCCAAGCCCTAACAGGCTCTGACAAACCCAGACGGGAGTATACCAAAACCCATCTAGGTTGGAAAGCTATTAAGTACAGTACAAAAGATATTCCATGCGAGGTCATAGCTATAAGCTTTTGCTCTATGCAACAATATCACTGGTCAAAGGCGTCAAATTTACCCATAAACGCGGACACTGGTCTCCCGTCTACCAATTTACCCCATGAATATATCTAAATGCTGAGATAGCTGCAGTAGCTCCATCTCCAGCTGACGATATCAACTGTGACACTGAGTTTTGGCGAATATCACCTGCAGCAAAAATACCTGAGACAGATGTCTCCATTGATACATCTACCTCTATATGGCCAGCTCTATCACGCTTTACAACATTGCCCAACCAGTCTGAATTAGGTTCTAAGCCCACGTAAATAAATAACCCGGATAAATCGACTACTGTATCCAAATTAGTTACTACATTATGGGCACGAACGCCAGATACCGTATCCTCGCCCAAGACACCCAGAATTTCGGTATTCCAGTAAATATCTATCTTTGGATTAGCAACCAACCGTTCTTGCAATATTTTTTGAGCTTTAAATTGGTCTCTACGATGAAACAAGAGAACCCTATCGGCATATTCAGTCAAGGTTAGTGCCTCATCTGCAGCGGAATCTCCTCCACCCACCACTCCAACCGTCTGACCTATATAAAATGCTCCATCACATGTGGCACAATGAGATATTCCCTTTCCATCAAACTGATCTTCCCCTATATTCAGTTGGCGCAGGGTGGATCCTGCGGCTATTATCACTGATTTAGCACGATACGATCCAGAATCACTATCAACTACTTTGTAGTTACCGTCACGGGTTACTCCATTTACTTCACCCATAACAAAATTTGCCCCTGCATCCATTGCTTGTTCTTGAGCAGCAGGTCCCAATTCAGCTCCTGCGATCCCTTCAGGAAACCCTGGGAAATTTTCAATCTTTTCGAGGTTAATAATCTGTGCCCCACCCATCATCTGCTCAATTATCCCTGTATATAATCCATAGCGAGCAGCAAACATGCCAGCAGTAAGACCTGCTAACCCTCCGCCAATAATTAATACGTCGTAATCATTTGGCAAGATTTCATCCCTCCAAGTTAGATAAATAATTAACTACTAATCGTGAACTGTAATCGGGGCTGTAATCCCTGTCAATAAAATATAATTGACTATAGTTTATAATATATAGATGTATCTACGATCTTCCAGATGCAACTTGAATAACGGGGAAATGAGACAATATGTTGGTAGATCTCGTTGAAGTCACTACATCAGATAATGTATCTCTGGACGGGGCTTTTTTCGAGCCACAGTACCAATTAATCACTGAAAAGCGGATAGACGGATTTCTATTGATTCACGGCTCAGGAGGGCACTTCTACTCTCCAGCAACCCGAACTATGGCAGCAGATCTCAGCCAAGCGGGATATCCTTGTCTAACCCTTAATACCCGCGGACATGATACGGTCTGGGTCGATAATCAGACAGGAATCTTCCATGGTAACGCATTCGAGATACTTGACGATAGCAAGCTAGATTTGCGAGCCGGCATAGATTTTTTGCAGAATCGTGGAATCCAGCGCATATGCCTATTAGGGCACAGCATGGGTGCCGTCAAAATATCGTACTACGCTGCTTTTCAAAATGATCCGAGGATTCAAGCGGTAATTCCGATATCCCCCGTAAGGTTATCGTATTCTTATTACATGGGGTCCGAATATGCAGAAGAATTCCAAAATAATCTAGAGTTGGCAGATGAAATGGAGGCCAATGGGCGAGCGCTCGATCTAATGAAAGTAAATTTTCCAATAAAGCAATTTTTTAGCGCGGCCTCATATTTAGACAAACATGGCCCCGGAGAAAGGTATAATTTAGTTGACTTGGCACCACGCATTCATGTACCTATTTTGACACTTGCCGGTTCTCTCGAAACTCATACCAGGCTAGTCGATATGGCCTCAGATTTAGTTTTGGCTGCAGTCAACAGCCCGTCTGCCTCATACGAAATCATAGACGGCGGAGACCATTCCTTACAAAATCGGAAAGCCGCGGCATCACAATCGGTCTCAGAATGGATCCCCCGGTTAAAAAGTTGAAACGGAGTTAGTTGGGTCTCTTAGCAACCAACGTCCATTGGAGATTACCCTAACCCGTACATTGATGTTAATGGACATTACTGTTGTTGAACATTACTATCGCTATAGATAAAATCGATCATAAGGCGAATGACTTTAAATGATCACATCTGAGGGCCAGACATTAATCCAAAAGGTGGCCAGTTACCTCCCCCCCGACAGGGTAGCTCTGATACAAGACGCATTCGTGTTCGCAGAGGCATCTCATGACGGACAAAAACGCATGTCAGGAGAACCTTACATTTCTCACCCCTTACATGCGGCCTTTTTTCTTGCGGATCTTAATCTTGACACACACACGATTATTGCAGCTCTCCTTCACGATGTAATAGAAGATTGTGGCGTCACGTTCGATGAGCTAGAAAGCCGATTTGGAGTCGAAGTTGCCAAACTAGTAGACGGCGTTACTAAATTGACGCGCATGGATTACCGAATAGCTGATGAGGGGAAAAATAATTACCCAGCTACCGCACCTGAATATGACCTCTACTCCGAAAGCCTCAGAAAAATGTTAGTAGCTATGGCAGAAGATATCAGAGTAGTTTTAATTAAATTGGCAGACCGGCTCCATAACATGGAGACACTAGACGCTTTATCTCCTGAAAAAAGAAGCCGCATAGCTCAAGAAACCCTCGATATCTACTCTCCCTTAGCTCACAGGCTAGGTATTTGGGAGATTAAATGGCGATTAGATGATTTAGCATTTAAGTATTTAAACCTTCCTAAATTTCTTGAGATCTCAGAGATGGTGGCAACCGGAAGAGATGAACGTGAATACTACATAGAGAATATCTGCCAAAGACTACGCGGCGAATTGGAACAATTTAATATCGAAGGGGATGTCAGTGGGCGCTCCAAAAGCATCTACAGTATCCATCAAAAAACTCAGAAGTACGAAGATCAGGGGAAGGAAGTCGGGGATATCTACGACCTATATGCTCTGAGAGTACTGGTAGATACTACAGAAGATTGTTACAAAAGCCTTGGCATCATACATCAATCATGGAGTCCGATCCCTGGTCAGTTTGACGACTACATTGCAAATCCCAAAGAAAATCTATATCAGGCACTACACACCACGGTAATATGTGATGGAGGTACTCCGCTAGAAGTCCAGATAAAAACCAACGATATGCACCAAGTATCTGAATACGGGGTCGCTGCTCATTGGAGATATAAAGAAGGAAAACCTAACGATCAACGATTTGAAGAAAAGATGACTTGGTTAAGACAATTACTTGAATGGCAACGAGAGTCGACCCTTACTGACGATTTCATGGAGTCAGTAAGGCAAGATATATTCCACGATCAAGTATTTGTCTACACTCCCAAAGGAGCAATCGTAGAATTGTCTGCCGGCTCAACTCCTATAGATTTCGCGTATAAAATTCATACGGAACTCGGGCACAAATGTAGCGGCGGGAAGATAAATGGGAGATTGGTTTCCCTGGACACTGCACTTCAAAACGGGGATACAGTCGAAATAATTACAACTAAATCGTCCAGAGGGCCGAGCCCTGACTGGCTCAATCCCAATTTAGGTTATGTTAACTCGGCAGGAGCCCGCCAAAATATCAGGCAATGGTTTCACAAACAAGCTAGAGGAAGTAATATCAATCGCGGAAAAGATATCCTGAAAAAAGAACTCCGACAATTAAGCCTTAAATTGGCCGATGAAGAGATATTACCCCTAGTGAAATACTCCTCTATGGATGATTTTTTGGCTAGTCTCGGATCAGGCGGAATAACCGCTTCTCAGGTTGCCTATCGATTATCCCAACCAACTAATGAGCCCGTTCTGTACAAACCCGCATTACCACTTTCCAGTCCTAGTTCAGGGGTTTCGGTTTTAGGAGTTGGCGACCTCCTTACTCGAATCGCACAATGTTGTAATCCTATCCCCGGCGACGCCATTCAGGGATTCGTGACTCGGACCCAAGGAGTCACTGTGCATAAGCACGGATGCTCTAATTTATTAAATGAAGATGAACCCGAACGATTAATATCCGTGTCCTGGGGTGAAAAGCGAGAATTGTACCCGGTCAGAATAAAAATGGAAGCTTATGACCGCGTTGGGCTTCTTAGAGACATTACCATGAAAGTATCAGAGGAGAAAGTTAACATAGCTTCGGTCGTAACTACTGAGAATATTGACGGTACCGTTACGGTCGAACTAACAGTTCACACAACAGGGCTAGATCAGCTCGGAAAATTATTTGACAGGTTAGAAGGAGTGAAAAGCGTGACCTCTGCTAGCAGAGTTCATTCCTTAAACGCATCTACCGTTGGACGCCAATAACTCACTTCAGAATTAACCCATATTTATATTTTCTAATTTAAAAGGGGAATAACCATGTCCGAAAGAAAACCAATACTGCCACAAGGCTTGTCTACAAATCCGGCGTTCTCACCCGGTGTTCAAGTCGGAGAACTCCTATTCGTATCCGGTCAAGTAGCCCAAGATGACCACGGAGAACCCATGGGCATAAATGATTGTGAAGCACAGACTAGACAGATCATGTCAAGAATTCAAGCCATTGTCGAAACTGCAGGAGCTTCAATGAAGGATGTAGTAAAAATCACTACGTTCCTGACGGACATCAGTAATTATCCCGGGTTTAGTAAAGTACGTTCAGAAACTTTTCCGGACAGCCCTCCAGCTAGTTCTACGGTCGTTGTTGCCGGTCTGGTAAGACCAGAATTTCTGGTCGAAGTTGAAGCCGTAGTTCACTTGCCTTAACACTGAGTTTTATCCAGTTATCAGATAATGCTAACATACCAAACTTACATTTATTGGCGGAGAACAGTAACTGCCCTAGCTAGAATTGTTATTGTTGTAGCCCTATTAGTCAATATTGCCCTTCCATTCTTGGATCACCACTATGTAGAACGTCTACCGGCTCATGAGCATATTTATTTTGAAGGATTCACTGCACATACTCACGAATTCGAAAATGTCCATCGTCACTATCCGGTTGCTACTAGTCCTAGAATATCTAGTCTTCTTGAATCCCAAGGCCTCTCAGAACTAGTTATACTCGACTCCCGGGATATAGGCTACTCTCATTCCCATACATTACCTGCTCCACATTCACCTTTATTATCTAATTTCTCGAGATCATCATATCCTTTGTTAAATACTATTTATACAAACACCAATCTAACCAGAGCAGGCACGATTATTTCTCCTCCCTATCCACCTCCCAAACTGTAAAGCGTCCGTCAATTACTCACCTTTTAAACCGGCTATGTAACTATATCTCTATTCCATAGGGATATAGTTGCCTTGCAACGCACAATGAAGAATTTAAAATAGGAAAGAAATGAAATACATAATAACCATTCTGGCCATCATCACAATCTCATTCGTTACAATCGATTATTCTGAGGTGAATGCCCATGAAGGGCGCGATTCCGGAACTCTCCGCTTAACTGTAGGCTGGATAGAAGAACCCGCCTTTGAAGGATTAAGAAATGGTGTCAGCTTGCAAGTAATGCAGCAGGTTCCCGTCGACCAACCAACTAACGAAGATCACCTGGATAATTATCAGCATCAGAATGACTCTCACAGCGACCACTCCCAACATGAGTCACATACCCTTAATAACCAAATAGATAATATAGATGTCGAAGCACATGGAACTCTATTTGTTTCTCCTGCCTTAGCCAACGGAAAATCTTTCTCTTACGTTGTTGAAAAAAACCTATCAGGAAAAACCTTACCTTACCACAGTCACTTGGATCATTCCGTCACTGGGTTCTTATTGGTCACAGACCATCACTCTACCCCAAAAACTGTAGAGATCGAAATCATTAACGATTCATACAACCCGCCAAACTCTGCTGTGAACCCTGGAGATACTGTAGTGTGGATTAACCGCGGAGACATTCCACACAACGTAACCAGCGGATTGATGGGCAATCCCAATACTCTAGAAGCCAAATGGGAACCTGTTGAAGGATTGGAGTCCCAATTAGAAGTTGAAGTGATCCACTTGACGTCCGGTATTTCAAAAGTATTTAGCTTGAGGCCCATCACTGATGAGCCAGGGCATTACACCACAGATATGATCCCTAGTGCTCCAGGACAGTATGCATTTCGATTCTTCGGGACTATCTTGGATCAACCATTTAACGAAAGATTTGAATCTGGTGATGGGAGATTCGACCACGTACAGGCGGCCGAGGTAATTCAATTCCCAGAAGCACTCCCCTCAATCAGGGAATTAGAGGGAGCTGCCCGCGGAGCCAAACTCAGCGCAGAAGAAGCTCTTAATTCTACCGCCACATCACAGGACGGTATATCAAATGCCCGTAGATGGGGGATCATCGGAGGTGTTCTCGGACTACTTGGAACCCTACTTGGCGTAGTAAGTATCTATATGGCAACAAGAAAAACCTGATATCTTTAATCAGAGTAGTCTTTACGGCGGGTTTAGCTAGCCCTTAGGATTTCACCGGCCCGCC
>CAJXEF010000043.1 GCA_913052545.1 uncultured Chloroflexota bacterium | reverse complement strand
TCGTCCGATTGCAGGTGTACGACCCATTTATATTTCTTTCCTGATTTATTAGACGTCAAGCATATGCTTGATGAGATATCTCCAGAACATTCGGTAATGTCAAAATAACAACTTAGGCCAGAAATTTGGGATGTAAATGAAACCATCCCACTCTACATGCTCCTTGACACCCAGACACGGAAATGTAAGACTGACCAAACCACACTAACAGTTCGGATAATACGAACCGTAATGCTGAAATTATTTAGGAGATTTGTTATGCCAGATATGAAAATAGAAATTCGTAACAACGGCCCCATGCGTGTTTACGGGCCTTTCGATCTAGTAGACCAAGAAGGAAATGCGTACACGATCCCTGAAGGAGAATGGGCTAGCCTATGTAGGTGTGGGCATTCAGCAAATAAACCTTTCTGCGACAGCGCCCACCGTGATGCAGGGTTCGAAGCTCCTAGTAAAGCAAGTTAACTTTTATTCAGTATAGTTGATTCGTGAGCCCGGATTGGCTTCGGCTGATCCGGGTTTGTCGTTAGAGCCACAGACTAATTGCCTGAATAAATATGTTTGATATTCTGTACGGAGGCCAATCTCTCCTCAGCTATAAGATCCGCGGCCTTATAAGTCGCGATATTTTTATCTTTTGAAAGAGAGATTACATTCTCCATAATGTCGTATATCCGTTCAGTTCGTTCTCTCGCACGATCAATATTATATGGAGAACCAATTTCAGCTTCGACATTAATGATTCCACCCGCATTCACAACATAATCTGGTGCATATAATATCCCCAGCCTGTGTAATTCGTCCCCATGTGAATCGCTTAATAGTTGGTTATTCGCCCCACCGGCCACCAAACTACAGGTCAACTTAGGAATAGTGATACTATTTAATATGCCTCCCAGCGCGCAAGGGGAAAAAATATCACTCGACACATCAAAAATCTCATCCGGAGGCACCACTTCTAATCCCATTTGTCTGGCTTTATCTATCGCTCCTTTATAGACATCAGTAACAATTAATGTCGCATTCTCTTTAAGCAAATGGTGGGCTACATTGAAAGCAACCTTACCAAATCCCTGTATAGCTACTCTTTTGCCAGATAGAGAATCCGTTCCCCATATCTCTTTAGCTGCAGCTTTCATCCCTACATATATACCCAAGCCTGTCATAACCGACGTGTCACCACTTCCACCCATGGTAGTTGGCAGCCCTACCACATGCTTGGTTTCCTGTCTAATATATTCCAAGTCCCTCCCTGTGCTACCTACATCCGTGGTAGTCAGGTAGCGACCACTCAACGTTTCAACAAATCTGCCAAATGATCTCAGCATAGCTTCCGTCTTTTGAGTGTGTGAATCAGCTATTATGACAGCTTTTCCACCACCCAATGGAAGATCAGCAACTGCTGATTTATAACTCATCGCCTTAGCTAACCTCAATGCATCTTCAATAGCTGCGGCCTCGCTCTCATAAGGCCATATCCTAGTACCTCCACACGAAGGACCTAGCGTAGTGTCGTGAATAGCAATTACCGCTTTTAAACCCACTCCGGGATCAGTAATCATAGTCAATTGTTCATATTTTTGATTACTCATATATTCCAAAATATCCATTTTGAATACCTCCCATATGTGATTTAACTATATGTGATTTATTCGCTAGTAGAAATAGTAACAACCATCCAAAACCTCGTATCCATGCAAGAAGATGACATACCATCCAATTGAAATACCTTCCTATCAAACCAGTAAATATTTGCTGATCTGCAAAAAAGAGTATAATGGCGGAGCATAATCCGGAGCCAGTTGATTTTAATTTGAGGAGGTACAGAAATGACTCAACAAATGCACGCCCAAATGGGGGGAGAAACAGCAGGCACTGAAGAGTTAATTGATGCCGGGGCAGTAACGTTTGGATTAGAATACAGGACTAACGTAGGCGGAGTAGACGAAGGGATTTGCATCCACGTATACGGTAATGAGATGCAAGGCAACGACAAAGAACTGTTAAGACTAGATTGCTTCAGAATCTCGCCCCATTATCACTACCGCAATGCAAACATTAAACAGAATATCCGTCTAGAACTAGACTATACTGCGGAAGGAGACCCACTAACCTGGGCTTTGGACAAAATCCAGAATAGACTACCTATAATGTTACTTAAGTGCCAAGCCGATGACATCGCACGTAACCTTGACCAACGAGATGTCAACGCCGTGATACCGAAGATCGTCGCTTGGGCAGAGACGAAAACACATGATCGGAATTAAATAGATTAGGAAAGTTAATTTGTATCATCAATCTTAACGGTAGGGTAATTTGAAGGGCCTCGAGCAACTACGAGGCCCTTCACCTATTTAGTGCGACCTGAACTGAACACTGTCAAATATTAGGAGACGAGATGCCACCAAAGCAATATGAGAATGCACCCAGTTTAATCCTAGACCCCACAATGAAATATTCGGCAACAATAGAGACCGACCAAGGGCCTATGACCGCAGAATTATTCACCGCGGAAGTACCAATAACCGTTAACAACTTCGTCTTCCTCGCTCGAGAGGGATTTTACGAAGATGGATGCTTTCATAGAATAATTTCTGGATTCATGATCCAAGGTGGATGCCCTGATGGAAATGGAAGGGGTGGACCTGGTTATCGTTTCCAAGACGAAGAAGTCACACGACCCTATACCAAGGGAACCCTAGCAATGGCTAATTCAGGACCCAATACCAACGGTAGCCAATTTTTTATAATGCATGGTGATAACGACCGGATGCCACCCAATTACACGGTATTCGGGAAATTAACGGAAGGGGAAGAAACATTAGATAAGATAGCTGGCTCTCCAACAATACCCGGTGGGGAAAACTCCAAGCCAGCTGAGAGATTACCTATTCACAACGTCACCATTCACGAAGAACCTATCAATCCCTGATCAAATAAATCTGCTGGCTGACCGCTCATTGACTAACTGTATCCTGCATTAGGCTAGGACGTTTGGCCAGCAGAAAACAAATTCCTCCTATAAAATTCAATAAAGCAAGTATCAAAAAGGCGTTTGCATAGGACCCCTGTACATCTTTTATATAGCCAGCAAACGGTGAAGCAAACAATAGTAGGACATTCATCGGTACAGTAGATAAACCAAGTATTTTTCCAAACGACGCTCTTCCAAAATATTCTCCTCTGATCGAAGTAGTTAAAGGATTTCTACCCCCAAAACCAGCTCCAAACAACACGGCAAATAGGTAAATGGTCCTAAGACTGTCCGCATATGTGAGAACCAATACTCCAACAGCCTGTAACGTAGTAAAAAAGAAAAGTATTCTGTTTTTGGGCGCTATATCCCCGAGATATCCTCCCACCAGTTGAAAGGCCATAGCCACAGCTGTGTAAACGGTTACTACCCATCCAGTAGTCTGGATATCAAAACCTTTATCCATAAGTAGCAAGCCCAAATGCGCCATGATAGCCAATATGACCATAGAAGTGAATCCGTGTCCAAAAGAGATTAACCAGAAAGCCGGTGTCATAACAGCCTGTTTGGCAGTTAAATCAACAACTGCCGTCGGATTCTTTGAATGACTAGATATACTCCCATTCAAAGAATCTGATAATCCTTCTGTTACTTGATCTCCATCAGTTCCCTGACCGTAATCCTGAGGCCTATCTCTGATAGCTTTCGAAAGCGGGATAGCCAGAATCAGCGTGACTATTCCCAAAATAAGAGCCGTTAATTCCCACCCAAGGCGATCATGTTCTGGATCAATTGACCAGGCGATAGCAGGTACAAGAATTAGAGCTCCAATCCGACTACCCATGTTCGAGAACCCCATGGCCTTGGATCGATTTCTAACAAACCAATTATTCAAAGCCGTCATTAAAGGAAGCCAACTCCCCAATCCCTGTCCCAAAGCCATCACTATGAATGCTAAATAGAAAGTCCAAAGTGAATTAACCTGCCAAAAAATCAGAAACCCTACGCTCAGTATCAATAGTCCGATCAGGATCATCCGGCGAGAACCCAGTTTATCGGTTAAATACCCTTCCAAGGGTCCCATAAACCCACCTTCAATTCGAGTAAAGGTTAAAGCAAACCCTATCTGGGTCCGAGACCAACCAAAGCTGCTTTCAAGCGCCACTGCCCAGATCGCCATGGCGTGATATAGAGGTACAGTTGCCAGTGTCATCACTAAACCACTAACACCAACCAGCCACCACCCGTAGAAAACATTTGAAGGTTTAAAAGATTTGACTTCGAAAGACATAAGAGAAGCGGATCCATCCTTTAATAGGGAATGCCGGTTTGATCAGAGAAACAGACAGAAATGTAAAATCAAGACAAAACTATAATCAAAAGCCAGCAAATGATAGCAGAGTTCAAAGAGGTTAGTGTCCTGTGCTGGCGTGAATATTTTCTCTGGAATCCCCGTCACCACTACTGGTATCTGAAAATGAAACTCAACCTTCCTGATCAAGCCAAAGTTGATAGACCAATTTTTTAGAAAGTTTATGTTGCCCGGCTACTTGTGCGACAGCGTCTCTCGCGTGGTAACCAGATTTTTTTAACTTACCTAATTCTAAAGCAACGGCGTCCAATAGAGATTCATTGGATATTGGGCTCAAAATTTCATTAGATCCCGCAACTACCAACACAAATTCGCCTCTAGGTTCATCAAAATGATCGATTGCCTCGCTGATCAATCCATGAAATATTTCTTCATGCCACTTAGTAAGTTCTCGACAAACTGCAATATCTCGATCTCCAAGAACAACCAACAAATCCTTCAATGTAACCAATACTCTGTGCGGCCCCTCAAAAATTACCACGGGATCTCTAAAATTATTGAAGTACTCCAATTTTTCTATCCGATCTTTTTTCCTACGAGGTAGAAATCCCAAAAATAAAAAAGAATCACCGCTCAGACCGGAAACAGACATCGCTGTTGTGACTGACGATGGACCTGGAACAACAGATATAGTGTGACCAGCAGAACTTGCCCGAGAAACAAGTTCACTGCCGGGATCACTGATCACCGGCATACCGGCATCAGAAACGAGGGCAACATCTCCAGAATTAAGGGTTTCTAATATAGAAGGTATCCTGGCCTGCCAATTATGCGCATGATAACTAATCAAAGGTGTCCGGAGTTGTATATGATTTAACAATTTCCGTGTCACTCTTGTATCTTCAGCAGCAACTAACGATACAGCTCCAAGCACTACTCGTGATCGTTCGGTAAGGTCTTGAAGGTTCCCGATAGGTGTGCCAACTATATAAAGTGTCCCCATAGGTCCTAGTATAACCTCACTAACTATCGATCGGTGTGATCAATTAGGTATTAATCGCCTACTGCTGAATCTATTGCCCAAGCAGCCGACAGGCAGTAAGCTTAGCTTTGATCCTCATACCAAAAAATGACATTTTAGATCAACCTCATCATTCTATTCGTAAGGAGAAACAATGCCCAATCTAAATGGAGGCCATCTTTTCATAAGATGTTTGAAACAAGAAGGGGTAAAACGGGTATTTACAATCGTAGGTGACACCATTTTACCTTTGGTAGATGCAGCTGCTGATGAAGGAATAGAATTCATCGATACCCGCCATGAAGGTGCCGCAATGCATATGGCTGATGGATATGCAAGAATAACCGGTGAGCCAACTGTAGCAATGTTCACAGGGGGACCTGGGTATTCAAATGCCATCTCGGCGTTACCGGCTATTTACACTTCCGAAAGCCCCGTCATATTTGTTGCCGGTTGTGCAGAATTGCCCGAAAAAGGTATGACGACTTTTCAGGAAATTGACCAGATCAGTATGGCAGAGCCAGTAACAAAAGGTTCTTGGTTAATACACGATAAAAACCGGATCCCGGAATTCGTAGCGACCGCATTTCGATCAGCCATGTCAGGCAGACCTGGTCCTGTCCATCTAACCATACCGATTGATATACAGGAAGCAATCGTATCAGAAGATGACCTGCCTCCTTATTTACCGAACGAGTATCGCAATATGGGACGTGCTCAGGGGGACCCTGAGCTAATTCGACAAGCCGCCAATCTTCTTAGCGGAGCACAAAAACCAGTTATCATACTAGGAAACCCCGCTAGATACTCTGTTTCTCCTGACCAGGCCAGCGCGCTGGCAGAAAAAATCGGAGCTCCAGTATTCACGGTAGAACAGGCTCGAGGGTTGATAGATGATGATCATCCTCTTTGTTTCGGATATGCTGATGGAGCCCTTAATGCTACAGCAAGACGTTTTAGAGAAGCAGATGTGGTACTCCTCCTTGGGAAGAGATTAGATCATCGGTACAGATACGGCGGAATATTCAGCCCAACTGCCAAGATAATTCAGGCAGACCCATCCGAAGCAGAAATTGGTCGTAACAGGGGGGTAGCAGTTCCGCTACTGGGGGATCTTGGTGCTATAACCGAGCAACTAACCGCCAACTGCCAGTCTAACCCCAATTTGGCACCATGGTTGTCGCAATTAGAGACTGACAGGCAAGGGTGGCTTGATTCATTGACTGCAAATGCGGTTGGCAATGAACCATTACATCCCATGGATGTTTATACAAGTATCCAAGATATTATAGACGAGGACACATTTATCATCATGGATGGAGGCGATTACGTTCAATGGGGTCGGTCATTCATGAAAGCACATAAACCGGGCAGATTTATCCGGCTTGGACCTCTTAGTCACCTAGGAGCAGGCCTCCCTTACGGAATGGCTGCTAAATTAGCCCATCCTGAAAGTAAAGTTCTGGTATTTACGGGTGACGGAGCTTTTGGGTTTTACCCCATGGAGTTTGATACTTGTATCAGACACAACCTACCAATGACCGTAGTCATGGGGAATGATTCCACGTGGGGGATAGATAAAACTTTTCAAATGGCGTATTTCGACAGAGCAATTGGAACTGATCTAAGGTCAGTTAGGTACGATAAAGTCGTGGAAGCCATAGGAGGACACTCTGAATACGTCGAACAAAAGCAGGATATTGCCCCAGCAGTAGAACGCGCTATAGAATCGAATCTGCCGTCATTAGTAAACATAGTCATTAGCTCTACAACTAGCCCACTCGCCGAAGCAATGATTGCTCGACGGACCGGACGCTAAATTGAAATTACGACAACTGTCTATTAATCTTGAAATTCTAATAAAAAACCCGTTGACATTTACCTAACAGAGGTTTATTGTAAGCAGACCTATTGACGGTCTCTCCGTCATACGAAAAGAAATTGGGAGGGAAAGCCATGCTCAAGATCGGCCACGAGGTCGTCCGACCTGGTAAAAGTGCCCAGGATGCCGATGTTATCATCGGAATCCCAGAAGAATTGGAAACTACCCCTGGCGTACCGCTAAATCAGCGGGAAGTTGACTGGTATGCACGAGAGTATCCTCTCGAAAGCATGAACGTCACCGAGCGAGCTTCACGTGACTGGGCTAACACAATGCGAGACCAGCACGCTGAGATGCGAGAGATTCGGAAAGAACACGAAAAGCTGAATCGCCCGCTAATCATGGCTTGCAGAGCAACTGGTGATATGGAACCTGCAACGGAGCCGACTGGTGAAGATGTAAGCGATGCCATCAAAGCCAAAGCCCGTGAGTTGGGATTCGTCGAAGTCGGGATAACTGCTTTCGACCAACGTTACACCTATGCCAGCAAAAAAGACCAGTTCACCCTCTACGAGCACTTTGTCGCTCTAGTATATGAACAGGACTTTGAGCCCACACAAACCATTCCTAGCATTGACGCAGAGATTGTTCACTCCAGCACGTACCGTACAGAGGGTGCAGCCGCGTTGGAGCTGGGTAACTTTATCCGATCCATCGGGTACCACGCCCAGGTTATGGGTTCCGGTGACTCGGTAGCTCCTTACAAGCCCATGCACGTAGCAGCCGGCGTCGGTCAACAGGGAGCCTGTGGCTACCTGCTTACTCCTCACGTTGGATCACGGTGCCGCTTGGTCGGTCTAACCACCGATGCTAACGTAACTTATGACAAACCAGTAGACTACGGAATCCATGCTTTCTGTCAGGTATGTCAAGTCTGCGTAAACCGCTGCCCAGGCCGCGCTCTTATGCGAGACAAGATCTGGTGGAGAGGCGTAGAAAAGAACAAGTTATACTTCAAACGCTGCCGACCAGTAATGGCCCGATATCTCGGTTGCGGTATCTGCATGAAAGTTTGCCCAATCCAGAAATACGGTCTGCAGAATGTCATGGAACACTATGCAGCAACCGGTCAGGTACTTGGCAAGGGTACCCATGACTTGGAAGGTTACACCTTGGAAGGCAAAGGCTATTTCGGACCTGGTGAATTGCCAGTATTCGAAGCCAACTTCTTCTCCGCCATGCCTCACGGCACGGAGTACGAACACACCTTCGAGTCTTTCAAAGCTCAAGCCAAAGCTCAGGGTGGCATCACTGATGAATTACTAGAAGAATTCAAGAGTCAAATGTCAGACCACCTGGGTGGAGAGACCACCGATCAACTACAGATGATGGATCAGGACGCAGACTATATCTAGTCGATCAGTTCTTATCCAAAAGGTAATCTAGGAAGAGGCCGGTACCAAACAGGTACCGGCCTCTTCCTTTAAGTTTTATACCTTAAATTATGTTATATTTTTTAGCGGACACTTGATTTCTTTTTAGCACAATAACAGTATTTAAAACTCCTAGAGTTAGAAAGGAACACTCATGGAAAAAGTATCAATCCAGGAAGCCTCACGCCGCCTCAACTTATCTCAAACTAGCATCCGAGAATATGCGAGAAAGGGTGACCTTAAAGCCAGCAAAGAACCTGGTCCCAATGGCCGATCCATGTGGATGATAGAACTCCCTGAAGAGGGATGGGAGGATCCGACCAAAGTAATCTATATGGAATTGCAAAAGTCGTTTTCCCACTGGTGGTGGCCAACAGGAGCAAGAAGCGGTTACGCACATTACGTCGACAATGTGGGAATCGAAGAAACTGTACCTGTATTTTTATGTGGTCTTATTAGCGCCAACATATGGGTTACAAAAGAACTTTATAAGGACGAGTATTGTCCTGAATGCGTGGAGAAAGTCGAATCCGCGTTGGCATCGGATGAGCTTTTAGAACGCTTCAGAAACCACCGTAACAGATTAGGACAACGTTAGACAGACGATGTTGATATTCATCTCGAATAACTGGAGTACCAAGATTTAACAACAGTTCTGGAGCATATTTTTTTATTATTCCCTTTACTGAGCAGACTACATAATTCTAACCAACCCCCTGCCGCTACTATCAATGATACTAAACCAGTTACAAATAGGGCTTTATTCGTCACCAAACCACAAATTAACAGTGTTTTCGCTTCAACCTACCTCCTCGCTAATAACCACTATCAAATTCACGAATACAATAATGTTGTTCCCACATTATTGACAAATAATCCTATAACGTATATCGTTCTTGACAAGACCCAACCTGAATCCCCTTAGAATTATTGGGAGGAGATAAATGTTAAAAATCGGTCACGAGGTATTACATCCTGGTAAAGGCGTAAATGATCCAGCCGTTAACATCCCGATTCCTGAGGAATTGGAAACTACAGAGGGCATCCCTCTGAACCAACGGGAGGTTGACTGGTACGCGCGAGAATATCCTCTAGAAACCCAGAACATAACTGAGCGAGCTTCTCGTGAATGGGCGAATACTCTCCGAGATCAGCATGCGGAAATGCGCGAGATTCGAAAAGAGCATGACCGTCTAAACAAACCATTGATTATGGCTGCTCGATTAACCGGTGATCAAGAGCCCACAGTCGACCCCAGTGGTGCGGATGTGAGTGAGCTCATAAAAACCAAGGCCAGAGAGCTAGGATTCCAAGAAGTTGGATACACCTCCTTTGACCTACATTACACGTACCAGAGCAAAAAAGACTGGGTGAAATACCCCACAGCTATCTGCTTGGGATATGAACAAGATTTCGAGCCCACGCAAACTATTCCTAGCGTAGATGCAGAGATAGTTCATTCCAGCACATATCGTACAGAGGGTGCAGCTTCCTTAGAACTAGGAAACTATATCCGATCTCTGGGATATCGCGCACAGGTCCATAGCCCGAACGACAATACTGGTCCTTATATCCCACTGTTCGTTGCAGCTGGGCTGGGTCAGCTAGGCGCGTGTGGTTATCTTCTGACTCCTCACGTAGGCAATCGCCAACGCATTATGCTTATCACTACTGACGCTAACGTAACTCACGATAAGCCAGTAGATTTCGGTATCCACGCTTTCTGTCAGGTATGTCAAGTCTGCGTAAACCGCTGCCCAGGCCGCGCTCTTATGCGAGACAAGATCTGGTGGAGAGGCGTAGAAAAGAACAAGTTATACTTCAAACGCTGCCGACCAGTAATGGCCCGATATCTCGGTTGCGGTATCTGCATGAAAGTTTGCCCCGTCCAGAAATACGGTCTCAAAAACGTCATGGAACACTATGCAGCAACCGGTCAGGTACTTGGTAAGGGTACTCATGACTTAGAAGGCTTCACCTTGGAAGGTAAAGGCTACTTTGGACCTGGTGAATTGCCAGTATTCGAAGCCAACTTCTTCTCTGCCATGCCTCATGGCGACATGGGAGAACATACCTTCGATCAGTTCAAAGATAAAGCCAAGGCTGCCGGCGGAAATATAACTGATGAATTGCTTGCAGAGTTCAAAACTCAAATGTTGGAAGCAATGGCCATGGATGACAGTTCCGCTGACGTCATGGAAATGCCAGACTATATCTAGTCAAATAGCCAGTCCGGGGTGGATAACATTTATTCACCCCCTCAACTCTATAGAAGAGTTAAAAAAATAAGACCCCCAGGTTGACCTGGGGGTCTTATTTTTATTTATTATATTATCTAGTATTAAAGTTGATTACTTGCTTCATCACTCACTACAGGTACACCAGATTTAGCAGGCAGGCGTTGCTTGAGGTCTTCTGCAAGCCTGTTCAATTCACCGCTATACTCCTCCGAGCCCTCAGCATGTCCCTGCAGATCGTATATGATATGCTCGTCAGTGAGATTGCGCATCGCACGGCCTTGCGGTTGGACCAAAGTACTATCTGGGGCTACGAGATATAGCGACCACTCATCATTGGACTTCTGTCTTTCTGTCGCCTGAGTAATATCGGTCCTGATAGCCTCCGTATCCATACCAACTGCCGAACCAACGACTATTAATTTCTCATAATGCCTTACCCACCGTTCTATTTCCTCCTCTTCAGATGTGCTTCGACGATCGACTAACGCATTACCTCTCGATTTCTGTGAGAATACCCAACAACGGATCCCTCGCTGCCGTAGCCCATTTTGCAATGTCTCCCCGAACGAAATATCAGAATCAGCACAAGAAATAAAAACCTCACCTGACAATGGATCGTTACTAGCGATAGTTTTCTGAAATTCTATAAGAGCATCCGAAGCCCCCACTCCCCTCATGAATGACTCCGGTAACTTCCCTCCCGATCGAATAAGAGCGTCGGTTCCGAGAGTGCTTGGAGCGTCGTGCCGAATTTCATCCAAACCTTCAGCCTGGCTCAGATCGCAATTCTGAAATACTGTGTAACCCACGATACTCCCGGAGAATTTAGTACCTACGGTAGGACAATCATTAAAAATAGCCGAATAAAAATCAGCTCCTTCCAATGTTGCTCCGGATAAATCGGCCCTCGTTAGCGCAGCGCCATGAAAAACTGTGTCCGTCAAATTCGCATCGGTCAAATTCGCCCGATCTAAGTTAACGCGAGATAAATTAGCACCGCTGAGGTTGGCTCCAGTAAGATTGGCACCTGACAGGATAGCGCTATCCATATCGGCACCCTCCAAGTTTGCTCCTCTTAAATCTGCGCCACGTAAATTCGCCCGGTTCATCAATGTCCCGGTCAAATCAATTTCTCTCAAGTCAGCCCTATAGAAATGAACCGGATTGAGATAGCAGCCAGACAAATTAGCACGGCGGAGCATGGCCCCCATGAAGTCAGATTCTCTCAAATCAGCTCCACTTAAATCCACCATAGGGATCCTAACGTGGCTCATGTAGGAATTATAAAGATCCATGGTTACACCAGGATGCTCCTCACGCCAACTAGCTACAGCATCTCGGCCTTGTCGAACTACTTGCACCTGATCCATATCAGCCATTAGGGATATTCTCCATAGATTAGATTTCCAAGTATTTGAGAACGCTGTTTGATTTTAGCATAAGGCAGCAATCCTAGCTAACATTGGAGAACCATAGCCTTCTTTACAACCGTAAATCAAATATTCACGCGATACTTATAGCATGCACATCTAACGTCAAAATTTTATTACGAGAGCTTTACCTAAAATTTTCAATACAGTAATCTTATAATGGCGGTGAGTGTACATTTTAAACGTTTGCTCCCTAGATTCGTGTACCGTATAATCCGCCCAGGAGCCCTGATAATGCTTTTAACCATAGATATAGGAAATACTGTAGTCACAATAGGTGTCTTTGACGGTAGTCAATTGGTTACGACTCTACGAGTGGCTACAGATACTCGGAAGTTAGCAGACGAATATGGTGCAACTTTATCCAATCTATTAAACCTAAAGGGAACGGACCCTAAATTAATAGATTCAGCCTGCCTATGTAGCGTAGTCCCGCCTTTAACTATTACGTTTGAACACGTTTGCAGGGACTTTTTTAATGTGGAACCCCTTATAGTCTCCGCAGGAGTTCGCACAGGACTTTCAATCTTATACGATAACCCAAGAGACGTAGGCGCAGATCGCATAGCCGATGCAGTCGCTGCCTTGAATATATATAATCCGCCGATCATAATCGTGGATCTCGGAACCGCGAGTGTGTTTGACGCAATCTCCGAGCAGGGAGAATATCTTGGAGGAGCAATAGCTCCTGGTATTAACCTTGCAGCGGACTCCCTTTTCTTTAACACTTCTCAGTTACGAAGAGTCGAACTAGCAGCACCAAATACCGCAATTGGCCGAAATACTATCACTGCTTTACAATCAGGGTTAGTATTGGGATATGCAGATCTAGTTTCCGGTTTAGTTAACAGGTTTAAATTAGAGCTAGGCCAAGAAGCTAAGGTAATTGGAACAGGCGGATTAGTAAACGTTATAGCCTCCGAAGCCCCTATCTTTGATACGATCAACCAGAACCTAACTTTACTAGGCTTAAACCTGATATTCCATCTAAATCAACGGACGCGTACATCGGAAGGAGATCATGAAAGGACCGCTAACCGATAAACGAATCGTACTCGGAGTAACTGGTAGTATAGCCTGTTACAAAGCAGTTGATCTAGCTAGCAAATTGGTTCAGGGCGGGGCTTTGGTTGATACTATTCTCAGCTACGGTGCAACCCAATTCGTAACCCCGTTAACTTTCAGAAGTATTACCCACAGGCCAGTGATAACTGATATCTTTGATGTAAATTCAGAGTTTAGTGTAGAACACGTCGCTTTGGCTCATAACGCAGATCTAGTGGTAATAGCACCTGCCACGGTACATTCAATAGCCAAACTAGCATTAGGTTTAGCTGATGACCCTCTTACCACAACAGCAATCGCAACTACCGCTCCCATCATTATCGCACCTGCTATGGATGCTAATATGTTCGACAACCCTGCCACTCAAAATAACCTCAGGACACTGTCCGAAAGAGGCTTTACTGTGTGTGGTCCTTCAC
This sequence comes from uncultured Chloroflexota bacterium, assembly GCA_913052545.1. The sequence continues at coordinate 314 of CAJXEF010000043.1, read as the reverse complement.
CAGGACGCCTGGCATCCGGACTCATGGGCACGGGTAGATTGATCGAACCTTCCGAATTAATAGGGCACATTAAGGGGATAATTGGATCACAAGGTGACTTAGCAGGTAAAACCATCTTAATAAGCGCCGGAGGAACCCAGGAGCCGATAGACCCAGTACGTGTAATAACCAATAATTCATCCGGAAAGATGGGATATGCATTAGCCGAAGCCGCTAGAGACCGGGGAGCGACCGTGATTTTGATAACCGCCCCAACTGCTTTATCAACACCCATAGCCACCCATGTAATCCAAGTGAAAACAGCCCAAGAAATG
>CAJXEF010000042.1 GCA_913052545.1 uncultured Chloroflexota bacterium | reverse complement strand
TTCGGTCAGACCTAGGTCCATATTATGCCTCCGGGCCGGAACACTGGGCGCAATCGACACTGCAAGGATGTAAAGCTTGGCAAGTATAGCTTAAAGTAATACCTCTCTCAACTTGGAGGATAGATATAAATTTGAAACACTAAATTTTATGGCCATTATGATCGTTACATGGATAATTGATTAACTCTGGGGGTGGTGTTGGTATTTTCTACAACCCCCGGACGAATTTGTCTAATCTTTCTATGGCTCTTTGAATATTCTCTTGTGAATTAGCGTAAGATAGGCGGACATAGCCTTCCCCAAATTGTCCAAAAGCATTTCCTGCTAAAAGAGCAACTCCGGCCTCCCGTAATGAGCGATCTTCAAACTCGCTACTGGAGAGGCCGAGATTCTTGATACTAGGAAACGCGTAGAAGGCGCCTTCGGGCTCTGGGCAATTAATGTTGGGAATGCTTCTCAGGCCTTCAGATATCAAGGTCCGGCGTATAGCGAATTCTGTGACCATGGATTCCACGTCGTCCTGAGGACCTTCGAGAGCTGCTATCGCTGCTATCTGGCTGAAGGAGGCTGCGCAGGAGACACTATTTACGGCCAAACGGGTAATATGCGGAACAAGGTCGCTTGGCATAATACCGTACCCTAACCTCCAGCCGGTCATAGCGTAACTTTTAGAAAAACCATCAAGAATAATGGTTTTGTCGGACATACCCGGAAACGCTGCGATACTGTTATGGGAGTCTGTGTATAAAATATCTTTATAGATTTCATCGCTCATTATGTACAGGTTGGGATGTGGCCGCACTATGTCCGCGATCTTTTCTAATTCAGCATGGGTTAGGTTGGACCCACAGGGATTTTCCGGGGAATTTATAATTAGTAACCGTGTATTATTTGTAATTAGTGAGGGAAGCTGGTCTAAATCTGGATGATATCCTGTTTCCTCTTGAAGCCGCATAGGCACCGGGGTAGCCCCTGAAAAACGAATCATGGATTCATAAATTGGAAAACCCGGGTTGGGATAAATAACTTCGACACCGGGTTCTCCTAGGGCAAGGAGAACATAGAACATGATTGGTTTGGCTCCAGGTGTTACGACGACATTTCCAGGATCAGTTTCGATCCCACGAACCATTTGGCTATTCCGTGCAATAGCTTCTCGCAACTCCGGTAGTCCTGGTGTTGGCCCATAATGAGTATAACCATCTCTAAGTGCGTTTATGCCGGCGTCTATGATGTGTTGAGGAGTTCCAAAATCAGGCTCACCGATTTCAAGGTGGATTATGTCCTGCCCTTCCGCCTCTAGAGCCCGGGCTTTAGCTAGAACCTCGAACGCTGTTTCAGTACCTAGGTTCATCATCCGGTTGGCTAAGGTCATGTTGTCTCCTGCTCGCCATTACGAAGGAAAACTTGACGTGAAAACGAATGGCAAAATACGGGTGTATTATTACTTATCCTTATCTCTCTGAGCTTGATTTTGGGTTCGTACTGGAAGGCCATAGATGGATATAAAGCCTTCAGCTGACCTATGGTCGAATTCGTCTGACCGATCATAGGTCGCTAGGCTGTATTGATACAACGAATACAGAGCCTTACGGCCGACCACTGTACAGTTTGCACGATGTAAACGAACTTTAACATCCCCGGTTACATACCGTTGTGTGCTTTGAACGTACGAATCTAGGTCGTCTCTGTGATGTGTGAACCAGAGACCGTTATATACCATATCAGCGTATTCACGGGCTAAATGAGCCTTGGTTCTGGCTTGTTCTTTGGTCAGGGTTAAATTTTCGACAGCATTGTGGGCTGTGTGGAGGATTGCGGCAGCTGGGGCCTCATAAATTTCGCGAGATTTAATGCCAACCAGTCGGTTCTCCAAGTGGTCAATCCGCCCCACACCGTGGAGGCCGGCGAGGGTATTAAGGTGAGAGATTAGAGCAACACCCTCCATTTCTTCACCGTCTATTGCGATAGGAAGTCCTTGCTCAAAGTGTATCTCCAGATACCCCGGATCATCGGGAGTATCAGATATAGGTTTGGTCCAAGAGAAAGCCTCCTCTGGGGGCTCTACCCAAGGGTCTTCTAGTTCCCCTGCTTCTGCACTTCTACCCCAGAGATTCTCATCAACCGAAAAGCGGCTTTGGCTGGCGTTTATAGGTAGATTTCGGGCTTGACCGTATTCAATTTCGTCATCTCTGCTCATTCCCCATTCTCGGATCGGAGCGATAATCTTTAACTCGGGTGCCAGAGCTGCTATGCCTACCTCAATACGCACTTGGTCGTTTCCTTTACCAGTGCATCCGTGTGCTATGGCATATGCACCTTCTGCCAAGGCTGCCTCTGCCATATATCGGGCTATAAGAGGCCTTCCAAGGGCAGTTGCGAGAGGGTATCTTTCTTCATAAATGGCGCCTGCTTGGAGAGCGGGGAATAAAAATTCCTTAACCAATGTTTCTTTTCCGTCGACTGTAAGGGCTTTGCTGGCGCCTACTTTTAAGGCTCTTCCTTTGATAGATTCAAGGTCTACCATGCCTAGATCTATAGTCAGCGTGATTACTTCGGCTCCATAGTTCTCGATTAGCCAAGGGACGGCAACCGAGGTATCTAGGCCGCCGCTATACGCCAGAATGATTTTTTTTGTTGCCATTGAGCGCTGCGATCTCCTTTACCCGATAGATTTGAAAGGCTTCTTCCTCAGATTTGCTTCAAAGCCTCTTCTAACCTGTTCATGGCCTCGTCGATTTCGGCAGTCGTGACCGTCAAAGGAGGCATAAACCTGATTGCGTTAGGACGGACGCCATTCAGGAGCAAACCTGCCTCGTTAGAAAGGGTTAAAACTTGTCCGGAAATATCCTCTTCGAAATATAGAGCGGATAGCAATCCTTTACCTCTGACTTCTGTGACGAAGGAAAACTCGGATTTGAGCTGGTTTAATTTGTCTAGTAAATAAGGTTCCAACTCTTTGACTTTGGCTGGTATATCATTTTCTATCAGGAATTTAGATCCGGCGTACGCTGCTGCGGTTGTCAAAGCATTTCCGCCGAATGTTGACCCATGGTCGCCGGGTACCAGGGCCATGGCAGCTTCTTTGGATAAAAAGGCACCAATAGGAACTCCATAGCCCAGACCTTTAGCCAGTGTTATCACATCTGGCTCGACCCCGTACTCCTGGTAACCAAATAAGCTGCCTAGGCGTCCCATTCCTGTTTGTACTTCATCTAGAATGAGTAAAAGGCCGTTCTTATCACACCATTCTCTCACCCTTGTTAAGTAATCAGCATCTGGAATATTAACACCACCCTCTCCTTGTACAGGTTCCAGCATTACTGCTGCGGTGCGATCGGTCGTGGCGTTCATGATCGCTTCTACATCGTTATAGTCCACATGTACGAAACCTGGCTGGAGTGGTTGAAAGGCTTCCTGGTAGTGTGGTTGGCCTGTGGCCGCCACTGTAGCCATCGTCCTTCCGTGGAAAGAGTTCAAAGCAGTTATGATTTCGTAGGCACCATCTCTGTTTATTTTTCCGTACCGACGGGCGAGTTTCATGGCTCCTTCGTTCGCTTCTGCTCCACTGTTACCGAAAAACACTCTATCTAAACAGCTATTTTCAATCAGTAATTCGGCTAACATTAGCTGAGGGATTGTAAAAAATTGATTAGATGTTTGGATCAATGTGCCGGCTTGTTCAACGATCGCTTGGGTGATCGCCGGGTGAGAATGTCCCAGGTTGTTTACAGCCCAGCCTGCAACGAAATCCAAGTATTCTTTGCCGTCTGCATCCCAAACTCTAGTTCCTTCTCCTTTAACTATCACGACGGGCTGACGTCGTACAGTTTGGGCGTAGTATTTTTTTTCGATGGAAATCCACTCTTCGCTTTTAGTCATTTTAAATCCCTCTTTAAGGTTCCGGTATTTCGGTTAAAGATCGTTCTAGATTCTGTAAAGCCTCTCTTAGGTTGTTTATAGCTTCTGTAACTCCTACAAGATCTTGGGTGTTTTTTGATGCGGAGTGTTCATGATCTAATTGCTGACTGGTTTCGGTCAAGGCGGTAAGAGCTTCTTGTATTGAATCAGCCATCACTAAGTTGTTATTGTCAGCAAGTATAACCTTCTTCAACTCCGGAAATGCTAACACCTCAGACTGTAGATAGAGAGGTTCAGCATATAATATGGTATCTGCTATGGGTACAACGAGCAACTGCCCTCTTATTATTTGCGAGCCTGAGCCATCCCATAGAGTGAATTGTTGGGATACTTGTTGGTCATTTTCTATTCTTGCCTCCACCTGCGCCGGTCCGTCGACTTGGCGGTCTTTCGGTAGTTGAAAATTAATAAGCTCTCCATAGTGAGACCAATCGTTTCTTGCTACTAATAACGACACCAAGTTCTTTTTATTACCTGCTGGTGTAAATGGCAATAATAAAACGAACTCCTCTTTGGCCTCACCCGGTAATCTCATTACCAAATATGAAGGATTAACTTGAACCCCTGCTTTTCCTATGCGGGTTTCGAGTGGTATGTTCCATTGTTCTGACTGGGTGAAAAAAGTTTGTGGGTCTGTTACATGGTATCGAAGGAACATTTGTGCTTGGGCTGAAAATAAGCCAACTGGGTATCTCAAATGGTCTCTTAAATCGTCTGTGATCTCGATTGCGTCTGAAAAGAGAGTTGGGAAAGCCTTCTGATACATTTGTAATAAGGTGTCCGATGGATCAATGGCATAGAACGTGACGTTACCGTCATAAGCATTTACGGTTATTTTAACGCTGTTACGTATGTAATTGTATCCGTTATGAGTTTTTGTTGAATATGGGAACTGATCGGAAATAGTATAGGCGTCAAGAAGCCACCATAGTTTTCCGGAACTGTCTATGACAGGATAAGGATCCTCTTCGAATTTAAGAAATGGTGCTATAGCAGAGACACGATGAAGGATGTTGCGCCGATATTGTATCCGGCTATTTTCGGTGATTTGTCCGCTCAATAAGATGTTGATGTCTTTGAATCTCCATGCGTGAGCAAATTTCCGTTGAAGAGAATTAAGTTGGATCCCACCGTCTCCTTTATACCGTGTGAAATCGGGCTTAGGGTTAACCTCTTTCATATCTGTGTTAACTATCACAAATTCTTCAGATGATTCTCCGTAATAAAGCTCAGGTTGCACAATGGGAGGAGAGCCCTTGATAGGAATATCGTGGACAAAAAATTCGGGCCTTCCCTCTCCGACAGAAAATTCAGTTGTGGGACTCATGGAAACACCGTACCCGTGCGTGTATTTCAGATGACGATTGATCCAATTGCGTGCATCCGGAGGTAGGCCTTCAGAGTCTAGTTCTCGGGCACCGATTAGAACTTGCCTCAAACGCCCATCCATCGTGTACCTGTCGGAGTCTATGTTGAGAAACTTGTAGTAGAGCTCCATAAATTGTAATTGGTTGTAGGCATCTCTGAGGGGCACGGGATCCCAAATTCGAATGTTGTCCAATGTGGACCGATTCTGTTCAATGGCGACAGAATCTAAGTCACCTTCGGCAGGGTAGCTGATTTGTTTTATATGATCAAGTTGATAAGCAGCTCTAGTGGCTTCAAGGTTCCGCATGATATAAGGTTTTTCTTTAACAAATTGATCAGGATCTACTCTGAACCGCTGGTATAGCAAAGGGAAGACTATTCCGCCTACTATAGCCAAGACAGCCCAGAGAGTCAGTGATCCAATTACCAGGCGAAATCCCATGGTTTTAGTGCTGATTATCAGGAGGAGCGCTGTTATTGAGGCAAGGGCAGACAAAAATATGTGAAGTGGGAGCCTGACCCGGATATCTGTATAGGTCGCCCCAAAAATTAATCCCCTGTCTGAAATAATTAGTTCGTAAATGTCTAACAGGTGGTTTGAGGCGATTACAACCATTAACAGTGCGCTGATCGTTACTATGTGATTCAACATTTTAGGGGTAACGACGAATGCAACTTTTCTGACACTGACAATAGCTATGTAGACTATTAGGGACGCCGTAATGCAGATTATAAATAATGCTAACAACCAACCTTGGATGAAGTTCAGCGCTTTAAGCGTGACAATATAAAAAGTGGCATCTAGTCCAAATTGGGGATCAGTTAAACCGAAGGGGAGACGATGGAGCAATAGAATGAAAGTCTCCCAATTCTTTGCTGAAATGATAGAAAGCACGGCTACTGATATAACAACTCCTGATGACACTAGAAATACAACTATAGTTATAAGAAGCCGTCGAACGTCATCATGCGATCTGAGCAATATCGGGCCTCTAGCGTTGTTAAATGCCCAACGAATATTCCAGATCAGGCAAGCCCCCGAGATGACGAAACATGAAGTGAACAGAACTACTTTAAACAAAAGGATTTTAGTAAAAATAGCTAATTTACCCAATTGGTGGAACCACAAATAATCTGTATAAAGGTTGATTGCCCAGTTGCATAGCAAAATTAGCAAGACAAAAGCTATGAAACAAATTGAACAGGTGTAAAATCGGCGGAGGTTGCCTGAAGAAATTCCCGGCAGCCGGGGCATTGAAATCCCGTCAGCGTCGTTTGTTAATTCATGTCGCATAGTCGATTTAGGAGGGGATGCTATATATGGTTAACCCTAGCGGTCTGAGGAAATCCTCTTACTAATACGCGTCCCGAAATTTTGGCCTTGGACACAATTCAAAAGTGCTTTGGGTTCTCGCCCGTCGATAATGTCTGCGTATGAAGATGTTTCTAAGGCTCTCAAGCAAGCGTCTAACTTGGGAATCATGCCCCCACGTATAATTCCGGAACGCATCAGGTTTTGGGCCCTTTGTGGGTCTAACCGGCGGACTACTCGTCCATTCGCATCCATGATACCTGGCACATCGGTTAAGAAAATTAGACGCTCCGCTGATAATGCTCTGGCTACTTCACCTGCTACTGTATCCCCATTAATATTAAGTGGGTTTCCGGAATGATCTGACCCGTCATTACGATGGAATCCGAGTGGAGCCATCATCGGTATGTATCCACTGTTGAGGATGGCTTCTATGGGTTCTGTATTTACGTGCGAGATTTCTCCCACATATCCCAATTCTGGTTTAGCTATATAGGCTTCTATAGAGCCTCCGTCTATCCCGCTGAATCCCATAGCTTTGCCCCCTAGGCTGTGAATCTGGGCCACCAATTCTTTGTTTATCAACCCTGTTAGTACTGCTACTACTATTTCGAGACTCGCTGCATCGGTGACCCTTAATCCTTCAACAAATTGTGGACGGATTCCCTGCTTTTGAGTCCATTGGGAAATAACGTTTCCTCCCCCGTGGACAACTACTATTTGGAATCCATTTTTATGGAGGGCGACAAGATCTTTCAGGCTGGTATCCTGATTGTTTAGTGTGCTCCCGCCAATTTTAACTACAATTGGTGGTCCGTACACGGATGCCTCCGAATGCAATGAAGGAAGGTTAAATTGTTCAATTTGAATAAGGAAATTATCATGTTGATTGTGAAGTACTGTTAACTAAGAGGTTAGGGTGTTAGGCCGGTGAGATAATATCTGACATTTACGTCGTGTAGGCACTATTGATAATTACGTATTCCTCGGTCAAGTCACAGCCCCATGCTGTGGCTTCACCAGAACCTAGGTTAAGTTGCAATCGAAATGTCACTTCAGGGCCACGCATAAGTGAGACTACGGCCTCTTTGTGGAAGGGTATTGGGCTACCAGATTCCATAATGCAAACGCCGTTTACAAACAAGTCGATTTTCGTTTCGTCAGCCTGGGCACCACTTTTCCCCAAAGCCATCATAACTCTTCCCCAATTAGGATCAGATCCAGTTACTGCGGCCTTTACTAAGTTTGAGGAGGACACGCTTCTGGCAGCGTTTTGGGCGTCTTCTTGGTTTGCTGCTCCAGCAACCTCTACGACGATTAATCTAGAAGCTCCCTCTCCGTCTCTCGCTAATTCACGGGTCAGGTAAATACAAACCTCTGATAAAGCTTCTTGAAAAGTGGAGCTATCCGGAGAACCGGCAGATATTTGATCATTTCCCGCTAAACCGTTGGCTAAAACTAAGACGGAGTCATTGGTGCTCGTGTCGCCATCAACGCTCAACATGTTGAAGGATTTGTTGGCGACGTTGGTTAATGTAGTTTTGAGAAAATCTGGTTCTACGTTTGCATCCGTAGTAACAAAGGCTAGCATTGTAGCCATATTGGGATGAATCATCCCTGAACCCTTAGCGATTCCGCCAATATGTATTAAATGTCCGGCGCACTCAAACGATACTGCTATCTCCTTGGTTCGCGTATCAGTGGTCATCATGGCTCTTGCCACGGAATGTCCGCCGTCATTTGACAGTTCTATCGTCTCGATTCCTGACCGGATGAGGGACATCGGCAACTCGACCCCGATGACTCCGGTACTGCAGACTAGAACTTCGCCCGAGTCCATGCCAAGTTTGTCCGCCACCAGTTCGGTCATTTCTTGGGCATCTTTATACCCTTGTTCTCCTACGCATGTGTTGGCTATACCGGCGTTGACCACAAGACCCCGTATCAAGCCTTGGGCCAGGTGCTCTTGATTGACTGTAACGGTCGCAGATTTGATAGTACTGGTGGTGAACACACCAGCCGCACTACACGGAGCTTGAGATAATATTATTCCTAAATCAAGCTTGTCTTCAGCGTAAGTTTTGAGACCTGCGTAAGTTGCCCCGGAAGAAAATCCTTTTGGTGCGGTTACTGTTCCGCCTTCTAACGTTTGAATGACACTAGGCATCTAAAAACTCCATTGATTTGGTCTTGACTTTAACTGAAGTGGAAAGTATATCACACCTATAACACACCTATACATCCCCGTACGTTGCCAGTTGACAGTCGTTATTTCGATTGTGCTGAGGGTGCTATTTGTATTGCTTCTTGCTTATCCACTGATTGACTTGATAGATAGGTTAAAGTATCTTATAGATAGGGCTTAAAGCGTCCTCGTATAGGGGGTCGCAGTCGGGTTTTATCTGAAATAGTGGAGGAGCATAAATGGCCGAGGCTAAATTGCCCGAACTGAATTATGACAAGCTTCAGATTGGTGAAGAACTCGGGACATACGAGTATTTGTTGACTCAAGAGATACTTGACGCCTTTCGAGCTTCCGTAGAGGATCCGGACGCAGTGTTCCCTACTATAGGCGTAAAACACGATGCCACGGCCTTGGCGATGTGCTATGAAGATAACATAGGCGGTGTAAACGCGGGAAATGAAATGGAATTTCATAACCCACCGGTCCCGGGGAAGAAAATAACTGTTACCGGGAGAGTCCACGATAAATATTTGAGGCGTGACAAGCCGTATTTAGTGATTGAAGCTACAGCTATAGACGAAGACGGTCGGTTACTGGAGAAAATGCGTACTTACCAAATGAAAAAACCTGATGAGGTGGGAAAAAAATGGCAAGCGCAGAGCTAAATAATACAACTATCCCTAGCGTTACCAAAAGCATCACCCAGGTAAAAATAAATCAATTCGAATCCTGTGGAATTTTGGAACGAGAGAATATACATAACAGCCCTGAATTAGCTCAGAAGAGGTTGGGAACATCTTACACATTAGCCTCCGGGAGAATGTCTGTTGCCTTTGCTTCAGAATCGCTTCGTAAGTTTTTTGGACCAGATGTTTTTAATCATACTGGTACGGTGAACCTGAAATTCCTCAGGCCTGTGAAAGAAGGGGATACTATAACCGTTGGTGGATCCGTGAATAGTCGGCAGGCAGTCGAAAATGGCACAATGGTTATTGTCGACTTGTTTTGCGAAAACCAAAACGGTGACAAAACCGCAATAGGACAAGGGACTGCTATAGTATCGTAAAAGACACCGATTTAATTAACTCAGATGAGTTTGATCAATAGCCCACGAGAAAATTCCACGTAGAACAAAGGAGTAGTAAACTTGGCTGAATTTGGTAAGGTCGAACTAGATATTGTTTATTGTGTTCCTTGAGGATATCACGCACTCGCCACGTGGATGGCGATGGAATTTTGGAGATCTCAAGAGCCGGGTGATATTGCTATTAAGATGACCCCAGCTGATGCTGGCCGGCTCGAAGTTTACTTAGATGGTGATAAAATATACGATGTTAAAGATGAAAATCGAGTTTACCCCAACTTCACTCGAGTTAATGAGTTAAAGATGGTGGTAGCGGAGAAGGTGTTTGAAGTAGAAGAAGCCCTGGCCAATAGCTAAGGATTGGTTTGTTTGATAACGGTTTTTAAGAGGCAGCCCTGTCGCAATAGGCCGGGCTGCCTCTTTTTGGGCGGAGATAGATATTAAATAAATGGAGATATAAAAGTGAATGGAGAGCACGTTGAGGTTGTAAAACAGGGCGCCGCTGCCTTGAGTCAGTGGAGAGGTGGGTATCCTGACATTACTCTGGATCTTGAAGGCGCTGATTTAGCCGGATTGGACTTGAGTGCAATAAGACTCCGTGGTGCAAACCTTAGAGGGGCAAATTTAGTAGGCGCTAAATTAACCCGTGCCACTTTCGCCGAAGCTATTTTGGAATCTGCTGATTTGTCCGATGCTGATCTCGGAAACGTCTCGTTTGCAAGGGCAGATCTTTCTGACGCTGACCTAACGAATACTAATCTGTTTTGGGCAGACCTAAAATGGGCTCAGCTGGGAAAGGCAACGCTTCGTCAAAGCCGAGCGGTTAGAGCCTCATTCATGAACGCGGAATTAACTGGAGCTGATTTGAGTCAATCTACTATGCTCGAGGTTGATCTGCGTAACGCTAACCTTTCAGGAGCAAACTTCCGTAATTGCAATATGAACGGTGCTGATTTGAGCAGAGCATTGATGGACGGGACCAATTTTTCCCTAGCTATGATCCGGGACTCAATGTGGATAATGGCTGATATGAGGAACGCAATGCTTGAAGGAGCTAGCTTACACCGTTCTGATATGAACATGGCCAAATATGACGACACGACTCGTTTTCCAGAGGGGTTTGATCCAGAAAATACCGGCTGGAAAGATGTCATAGAATAGATGGGTATTAGTTTAATCTGTTAGCTTGCATCAACAAGCAAAGCTGTCAAAGGATAAATTCTGCGGAGGGCCTCGTTGGGAATATCTTTTTTACTGTCGGACAAAAAAGGTACTGGCAAGACGGCCATGGCCGGCGCCATGTTGATGCTTCTGCGAGATGAGGGTAAAAGGGCAGCCTATTACAAACCCTTTTCTGATTCCCCGGAGAATGACTGTGACGTCGCCTTTATCTCAAGAGTTTTTGATGATCTAGATATTCCGGCACCGAATCCAATTTTAGAAGGATCGATAAATCAAATTGGCCAACTTATGGAGAGCCACTTATCTAGGCTTAGTGACGCGAATGATCACGTTGTAATTGAGATGCCAGATTCCGAAACCATGTCCGGAGCGGTTAGAGTGGCCAATGGATTGAGTTCTTTGAGTGCGAAGGGACTGTTCATCCTTAAATATCATACAGGCGTTGATCAAACTTTTTTATCATCTGTTTGTAACCCCTTCAATAATCCGTTAAAAGGCATTGTGTTTAATCAGGTGACTACCCACCGCATAGGGGAATTATCAAGAGAATTGATCCCAACAATAAACTCTTCGGAGTTCAAAGTCCTTGGCGCGATACCAGAGACCCGAGCTATGTTAACTGTTACTCTACGTCAAATTGCAGCTCAATTAAACGGTGCTTGGTTGGAAGAACCAGTGGATCCAGATAGTAATATTGCTCACTTTCTAGTTGGTGGAAATATTATGGACTCTGGTCCAAATTATTTTGGCCGTTACTCTGATCAGGCAGTAATAGTCCGAGCAGAACGCCCGGATATTCAGATGGCGAGCCTAGATGGTGATACCAAATGTTTGATTTTGACTGGAGGTGGAGAGCCATCTGAATACATCCGAGTTGAGGCAGCAAAACACAATGTACCGTTATTTCTATCCTCTACTGATACTGAGTCCACAGTGAATGGGCTCAGCCACCTTTTCTCCGATAGCTATCGTCTAGATTACCCAAAGATGGAGAGTTTTAAACAATTGGTTGCCCAGCATCTAGATCTAGATTCCTTATTTTAAGGGTCACGGCTGCCCAATTGCGGTTATTAAGACATATTGAACCTGGTGGATTCAGGTGGTTTAGCCCAAAGGTCTTCTGCCCCCGACATAGCAACAGCTCTCTCTGGGCTAGCTCGCCAGGCGTCATAAATTTCGTTGTTGTCCCACGTTACTAGGGTAGTTATTTGCGTAGGGTCGGCCAGTCCTATGAGGGTTTGTCTGGTTCCATATCCAGGAGCTTTACTTTGTGCTAATCCATTGCCGTCTAGTAACTTTTTCGCCTCTTCTAGACGGTCGGACTTAGCCCAGTGATGAGTTAGTACACCAATCATTATTCAGTACCCCTGTTAATTGTATTTTGGATAGACTAATCGCCAATTTCTTTTGAATATAGATTAGAGGTGAGTATGACTCCGCGTTAAGGGTTACCCTTCCTTGTGCCGCTATGGTCGTTCTTGAGTAACGGCACGAGAATTATAGGCGCAATAAGCGTTGTTATGATTGTCATCATAATACTAACTCCAAAGAGATTCTGACCGATAATGCCTTGCGACAATCCGATCCCCGCTATTATGAGAGCTACCTCTCCCCGTGGAATCATGCCTACTCCGATTCTAGTGCTGCCTAACAAGTTAAATCCAGTTACTAACGCAAGCGCCCCTGATCCCAGTAGCTTAGATAATATCGCCAAAACAGACAAGACTATTCCAAATACTACGGCGTTCATCATGGAACTTACATCTACTAACATCCCCATAACAACGAAAAAGATTGGTACCACAAATTGAATGATGCTGGATAATTCCTTTTCCACTTTATGAGCTAATTCAGTGGCAGAAAGTGCCAGGCCCACGGAGAAGGCACCGATTATAAATGCTAATCCTGCTAATTCTGCTGCACCTGCTGCAAGGAAGGCTAGGCTGAGAGTTATGACCAACCCTGTTCCCTCGGTGTGAAATTTATTGATCAGACGTTCTATATACGGTGCGGCCCAAATTCCTATAGCTGTTAACCCTAGCCAAAAACCGACTGCTTTTATGGCGACTATACCGAGCGCACCTGCGGAAAAACTAGAAGCAGCACTTGCCCCAACTACCACGGTCAATACCAATATACCCAGGACATCGTCCACGACCGCCGCAGCTAGGATCGTAACCCCTTCTGGTCGGTCAAGCGACTTTAGATCAGCCAATACACGGGCAGTAATACCCACAGATGTCGCCGTCATGATAGCTCCCATGAATAGAGCTTCTGAAGACAAAAAACTATTGGCGAATCCGAAAAGTACTGTTGCTCCGCTTCCTAATGCAAATGGCAAGATTATTCCGCCAAGTGCGACAGCTGTCGCTGGACCAGCATATTTCAGGAATTGCCGGAGATTGGTTTCAAGGCCGATGGCAAAAAGTAAAATAACGGAACCTATTTGAGCTATGGCAAATAGCTCACTGCTCACCGGAATTGCAGCTGGAATCCCATTGATCAACGATACAGGGAAAAGAGGTCCGAAACCGGGGATCGGTAACGCTCCTAAGGCAAATGGGCCTATCAAAACACCGATACCTAGTTCTGCAAGGACTGTAGGTAATTTAAGGAACCTAGCTGTAATTTCGCCTGCAAATTTCGCAGCAGCTATTATTACTGAGAGTTGGATTAGGAGGGTTATAACGATTTGGCTAGAGTCCCCTCCACCAGAACTCAAAACTCCTAACATTGGTACTGTGTCTAACAAGTTTATATTCATTTTCTCTATCAGATGTGATATGGAACTTTTTTTACGCGGTAGGCATTATATCATTGCCTGCTCGCTGTTGAAACTTGACGACATTTATGCCTGATGACAGAATTGGGAACAATTGGAAAACTGAGAATAATAATATAAGGAGCGCAGCGATGAAGTGGTGCCGGTACCAAAATGGGAACACAGCCAGCTTCGGTATTATCGAAGGGGAAGATGTAATCGAAATCGTAGGAGACCCCTTTGGTGAGTATACTCGAGGGTCTCAGTCTCAACCTTTGAGTAGCGTAAAA
>CAJXEF010000041.1 GCA_913052545.1 uncultured Chloroflexota bacterium | reverse complement strand
TTGTTTCTAACTGATTACGTTTATCGTTATAGATACTACTATTATCGTTATCTATTACGAGGCTAAGTTCCCTTTACAAATATGACAGTCACTACTATCTCTCTTTTACACGAAAGCAGTTCTATATATCCCAGTACTAATAGTGCAAACCTTTTATATCGCAAAAGAGCCCCCTGGCCTATCTGGCCAGGGGGCTCTTAATTAGTCTCTTGACTTTATCTGCTGGTGACTATTGAGAGAACGACATTGTGTTCGCTCGTATCCTAGGTGCATAGTGAGGTTCCCAGTTTAGGTGTTCCGATAGACCATAGATCTGGACTACCTGGAAGTTACCATATACCAGCACTTCGTCATGCACTCGGTTCGCTATATTCTCCATCCTAGCCGTTCTTTCAGGACCGGTCGGAGTAGCATTAGCTTCCGCAATGTTCGCTTCGTGATCGCTGAAACAAACACCACTGCTTCTGCTGTAACAACTATTTCTCAGACCACCCTGCCTGGAGAAGTCCAATGACTCAGTCGATGTAGCAGATTCAGTTAGTTGCATTGATACGAAATCCGGGGAACCAGGCCCTAGGTCCCTGCACTTGTCGTGCAGATCATCCCCTGCTGCTGCTGCAAATTCTTCCTTTGTACGCTGGTGTCCGCAGTTGGAGCGAGATCTCTTGGCTCGTACACCAGATTCAATCACGTTTAGTACGGCGCTAATACCCACTTCATTCCAGTATGCAATTACGCTTTCGCCGTATTCAACGTCTTTGGGAACTCGGTTCGCTCTGATGTTCAGGTGAATCTCATTGGCTGGATCGTAACCGGCCGAAGCCAGTAATTCTTTGGCCTTTACCGGATCGTAGTCATATCCCTTCGAGTTCTCCGGGGTAATCCCTACGGTTCCAGTTTGAGATATGTTTCCGTAACACTCGGTTAGACCACCGAATACGCTTTCCATCAAAAGTTCACAGTCAATAGCAAGGGCCATGGCTCTACGAACATCCACCTTCCTCAACTCTGGATGGTGAACCGTGTCTATAGCATAGACATAGACTTCGTTGTTGGTGGCCGATTTCCACTTAGGAACCATGTTGATATCATCCAGTGAAATCTCAGCCCAGTCAGCTTCGCCGGCCTCGATCATGGCGGCCCGGACCATTGGCTCGTTTCTCCACTGCTGGATGACTGTCTTGATTACCGGAGCCCTAGAGTAGACCGTGTTCGGATTGGGCTTGTAGTTCTCGTATGCTTCCAGCTCTACTTCCTGACCACGCCTCCACTCTACGATCCGGTAAGGACCTAGACCCACTGTCATGCTCTCCACTGTTGAATTAGTATCATCGCCCTGGGATGCCCAGTTCGGATTTACCTCTTCGTACCAACCCACATCTTGGAACTTGGTGAATATGGTTGTCCTGGGCAATATCGGGCAGGGATTCTTACAGTTGATGTTCAATGTAAGATCATCAACGACTTCACCACTGAATGAACCGTGGAAACTGTAGTCATTACTGTTGTAGTGACCGCTTGTCGCTTCGTCACCGAAGAAATCTATCCAGAACTTGGCCTGGTCTGCATTCCACGGTGCTCCGTTATGGAAAGTCACTCCGTCCCTCAGTTTGAACTCCCAGGTGTCGGCATCAAGCTGACTCCACCCTTCTATGCCGGTTAAACCAACTACCTCGTAGTCGTTCTGATCATCGATCCATGTCAGAGGATCAGTAGCAATATCATCACAAACCGTGTTCTGGATGTTTCCACCACAGAACGGGCTGGCAGCTCCAAGCGTCGTAGGCTCTTCGTTGGTTACCACGACAACCTCGTCCCTGGCGCTAACAACTGCGGCAGGTGCCTCAGTAGGTTTTGGTGCTGCTTTAGGAGCGGCTTTCGCTGCAGGTTTCGCTGCTGCTTTAGCGGCAGCTGGCTCCGCGGTCGCAGGAATAGCTAAGGCTTTAGGCTTCGCTACTTCCTGGGCTGGGGCAGCAGAATCAGTGGCAGCCGAGGGCTCCGGCGCTGCTGCACCGCAAGCTACCATCAACATACTCACTATTACAACTACACTTAGCCATAATTTACCAAGTGAGAATTGAGTCCGTATCTGCTTCATTGGGTCCTCCTGTATTTCTGGGTTACTCCATAAACTTCTGCAAAAAACTTATACCTATTCCATAGAAGCTATCCGGAGACCGGGCAACGTAGCGCAATATAAGCGAGTCACTCCCCTATGTCAAGCGATTTGCAATGATATAATTCGAAATATTATAAGAATTACTGTTATTTTTCGAATCTTTTTGATGTGATTAAATAGTTTTTCAAGGTATAACCATCGTTACGCATAACGATAGTATAACCTCACTATTTCGCAATCATATAATGATGTTATATATATCATTTATATTCATAGCGTTGTGTAAGGATCAACACTTATCTTAATTGTATTGCTTTCCTAAATAGGTTAAGGTCCAATAAATACCGGCAAAATAACAAGCCAGTGGTCCAATCTCTCTCATGAGATAATGGGACTCCTGTCTCAAATGAATAAAGCTCGCCGAGATAAGGTATTCTTTCGTGTAGACCTTGGTCTTAGTTCTAATGCTCGGAGCCCAAGTTGGTTTCTCTTCTAGATTCTAGGAAAGAGTGGTTTTATCCGGGATCAACCGTCTTCATAAACCAGGATGGTATTAACGCTATCAGAGCCATACCACCTCCGATGATCAGAAAATGGTGGAACAGTTTCAATCCTGCTTCAGTGTAAGCGGCGATTATATCGGCCGTTTGATCCGACAACCCGGTCAACCAAATGGCTGGATTTGCTAAATCACCGGTCAAATCTTGATATTGCCCCACTCCCCAAGTCGATAATCCAGCCAGCCCCATCGTCATTCCCATTACTCTTAAAACTACAATCCACGACGCAGCTGATGCCCTATAATCTGCAGGACAAGTATCTAATACAACATGCATCAACGGAACTATAACCAACCCGAACCCAAACCCTGTAGCCGCTAACGTTACCGTCAACTCAGGATCACGGACATCCATAGGCCAAGTACTAGCTGCCAACATACCAACGCCTATAAAAATTAGTCCAATCAAAGTTAGGGGCCTCACTTTCAATACGTTAAACAAGGCTCCTCCTGTAATTGCCCCCAAAGGGATGAAAATAGTCAGCCTAAGCAACCACAGTGCTCCGACGCTTGCATCTTTGCCCATAACGGTATGAGCCATTAGCGGTATCGTAACCAAGATAATAATCAACGCCGCCCCAACAAGGATTTGAGTTACCATGGCGCTTATAACGGATGAAGAACTGAATAGTTGGACCGGAAGCATAGGAGAGGAGACCTTGGACTGATGCTTAAACAACACAATCAATAAAGTCATTCCAATCAATATTGCGATGTATGGAGTAAAAGAAGTAAGGGAGAAAAATTGCTCCATACATAGAGCTACAGTAATCATTGAAAGACCAACAGTCAGAATTCCACCCCCAATATAATCAACCCGGCTCGTTCTATGAGGTTGATTATATAGTCGGGTTAGTAAAACCATTAACAACAATACCTGCGGAATATTGAGCCAAAAAATCCAGCGCCAATTAAGAAGTTCTGCAATTAAAGCACCATAAGCAGGGCCTAACATAGACCCTGCTTCAGCTGCCCCACCGACTATTCCCAGGGCTAAACCACGCCGTTCAACCGGCAAAATAGTAAATGCTAATGCCATCCCAATTGGAATAGCTGCACTCCCTCCCAGGGATTGGAACAATCGACTCCCAATTAACAAACCTAAATTTCCAGACACCGCCACCATGACGCTCCCGACAAGAAATATCAATAGAGCAATTTGATATATTCGGCAATAACCAAACACATCGCCTAGCCGACCGACAATTGGCATGGAAACAGTGTATCCCAGGAGATATGCGGTGATTATCCAAGAAGACTGATCTATATCGCTAATAGGAATTTTCAGATCTCGCATCATATCGGGTAATGCGGTAACCACCACAGTCTGATCAAGAGATGTGAAAAAAGCTCCAAGGGCGACAATCATCAGGCCAATAATTTTTGAAGCTCGATAGTTCCCAGACTTCATACAACTGCTCTAAGGTATTGGGTTAGGTATTTCCGCAGGTTCGTTAATATCACTTAACGAGATTATATGAACTGCAGCATCCGTATCCGTCAGTAGTAGTGGCCCGTTTATCTTAATTTGTTTTAGCAAGTAATGTTTTTCGCTTATCCACAATTTTATATCCAATGTAGAGCCAAGTTGAGATGAAGAAACAACAGAAACCAAATCGTCAGATTTGATTTTTCCGGATATGAGGTAAAAGCCTTCTGAACCAACCATTTCGGTACCTTCCCACTGGTGGTCTCGCAGAACTTTGGTTAAATCGCCCAACTTGGCACCCAAATTCGCTAATTTAACGGGTACGACTTCAGTTGAAACTTCTTGCCATTGCCCAGTAAACAAATTAGTCATGTAGGTGTGTCCGGAAACATTGACAACACTAATCTCTAGATAAGTACCACTAGCTTCGGCTTCAATCGTAAATTGATATTCATCTGGCATACGAACCAAACCGTGAGTGCGTGTGATTATCACACCAGGGAAAACTTCTATACCACCTTCTACATGTTCGATACTAAACGAAGCTGATCTCAAAGTAGATAAATTGTTGTAGGCGTTATCCAATATAAGGCGGGAGGTAACAATAGGTTGAGGTGTAGCCGTCGCTGTTGGCTCTGGAGTGCCCTGTGGAGGACCGGTACACCCCACATGTGCTGCAATCACCAAAATCACTAATGGCCACTTAAAAATGATGGGTCTAAAAATCATAAAGGTCATTCTGTAATAATCCACATTAGGGTTATCCGAAGTGATGGTCAAGACAGCCTATGTTCTGTACTTAAACACTTAGACCTAAGTGATTTCGTATTGAGACCAAAAGGCAAGGTTACCGGCAGCCATTTCCAAAGGTGCACCATCTCCAGTCACATCCAAAAGAAACACCCTCGAGCCTGTGGGGGTATGACCATTCCGCCGTTCGAAAGCCTGTTCTGGAGAACCAGCAATAACTAACTTCGAACTATCAGGTGACCAGGGGCTATGTGAATATGCATATTGATCAAAAAAATTGAGGAGTGTAAAAAATTCTCCCGAAGGCTGAAAGTAGAAAACATCCCGACCATTATCTTGAAAACTTTCAGAAACTCTCCATTTAAATAACTGCCTGTCTGAATCCAACGCTACCCACGCGAGTAACTCGCTGTTAGGAGACCAGTAAAACGCCAATATGTCTTCAGTGGCTATTGGGTGAACTTGTTTTCCGTTTAGTGAAACTACTCTTAGCCTTTGGAAAACTGGGCCTCCGGATACTGCTCCGTCTGCGATTGCCAGTTTGTCGCCTGCTGGAGACCATAAGAGTGCTGAATATGGACCTACATCTATGATCTCTTCAGACTCACTCAGAGAACCTATGGTTGAAACGGTGACGATCCCACCATCATTAAAACGATCGACAAATGCAATTTGTTTTCCATCTGGAGAATATGCAGGAACTCTAAAGCCCTCGTAACTACCAAGATGAATCGTGGTATTTCCAAGTTGAGGTTCAATTACTCGCTTTATGTCTGATCTGGAATGTAAAACTAATTCTCGAGAATTGGGAGACCAGCTGAAATACATAGGTGCACCCAGCCCTACCAGATTAGCACTCTGTCTGGAATCTATCGGTGAAACAAACAGTCCTAGCCCTTGCGAAGTAGCTGCAATAAAGGCTAGAGATCGGTTATCCGGAGACCAACAAACATAATGTGGCACGCCATCTGCTATGAGAGCAGGAAGCTCGTTAGTATATAAAATACTTTCGGTACCGGTTGCCAGGTCAATAATGTTAATAGAAACTGTCTTGTGGATTTGCCTTTCTAATTCAACCAATGAAACTGCAATTTTAGTTCCATCAGGAGAGCACGATGGCCATGAATAAAATTGGTTAAAATTCAGGATAGGGTTTCCCGAGTTGTAGGGGCTGCCACCTGTCCTAGAACTATCTCCATCTGAATAATCCTGATTTTTTCCAGTCAGTTTGCGGTGATCGGTACCATCATCCTTGATGGTGAAAATCTCACCGCCCGTGCTGACATAAACAATACTGTTCACATTTACTCCGATACCGATTAGTCCACCCTTAAGAATATACGACCGGTGGTTATTATTTACGCTGATAGAAGTTATAGAAAAACAGTAGGTTACCCGATTAATTCTCTTAGAGTTTCTTCCACCAATTCCTGCGGTACGTCCCTTCGAACGGTCGCTTTACCAATATCTTCTAACATAACCCACCGATTAGTACCGCCGTCCGATTTTTTGTCTAAGGACATGGCTTGTCTAACCCGTTCTATGGGAACTCCATTCGCACTAATAGGTAAATTAAACCTCTCAAGAATTTGTTTTTGACGGTCTACTATTCGTTGGGGGATTAACCCTATCCGTTCGGCCATTCTGGCTGCACCCATCATGCCTATAGACACACCTTCCCCATGCATGAATTGGCCATACTCGGTAGATGCTTCTAAAGCATGTCCTATGGTATGTCCGTAATTTAGCAATATTCGAATATCAAGTGTCTCTCGCTCATCCTGACTAACTATATCTGCTTTAATCGCCATACTGCGCCTGATGATTTCAGTAGATAATTCTGGCTTGAGGTCCATCAATTCTTCAGCGTGTTCCTCAAAAAGGTCAAAAAGGTCAGGATCTAGGATTAGCCCATGTTTGATTGCCTCAGCCCAACCCTCGGATAATTCTCTTTTTCCCAGTGAAGACAACGTTGACACATCCGCAAGTACTGCCCGTGGCTGGTAGAAGGCACCCACCAAATTTTTGCCTTGCGGTAAATTAACCGCTACTTTGCCACCCACAGAAGCGTCCACCATAGCAGCCATACTAGTTGGAACTTGAACAAAAGGCACTCCTCTGAGAAAGGTAGCGGCAACAAAACCCGCAAGGTCTCCCACCACTCCACCACCCACAGCAATAATCGCTTGCCCGCGCTCTGCTTTTAGGCCGACCAACCATTGATATATAGCCTGGGCCAAATTGAAATTTTTGCTCGGTTCACCAGGAGGTATGATAAAACAGTGAGCTTTTACCCCTCTCTTCTGAAGCGCCCGTTGTGCCGTACGACCATAAGGACGCATGACGTTCTCATCAGTGATGATATATGCGGTATCCTTGACTCCAAGCTCCAAAAACCTGTCTCCAAGGTTATCCAATAGACCCCACCCGGCCACCACAGGATAGCTTCCTTCTGAATGATGAACCACGGCTGCCAGTTCAGAATCTGACATCTATTCCTCCAAGGTTTATATTATTCAAATCAACTAATCACTTGAGCCATCATTATTTCGATCTTAGTTGATCAAGTTAAGCTTATCATTATCGAGAAGGTCTAAAATCTGCTGAGCAATCTCGTCGGGATCCAATTCATCAGTATCTACCTGGTAATGAGCTTCAGAGTACGCTACAGACCTTTCTTTTATCAGGCATTTTATTTTTTTTAAAGAATTATCAACATCTAACAAAGGACGTATTGGAGTGTTTCTTCTCCCCCGAGCCCGGTCGTTAGCCTGGGCTTTGTTGAGTCTCTTAAGAATCGTTTCGGGCCTAGCCCGTAAACAGATAACAAACCCATGGCTCAACATATTCTGGCGATTGACCGGGTTTAAAAAAGCTCCACCTCCCATGGCAACAATTTGCCTTGACCCAGCGCATAATTCAGCGACTATGTCAGACTCAAGGGCTCGAAACACTTCCTCACCGTCCGTTTTAAAAATAGTTTCTATGCTCCGCCCCGCACGGTCCACAATCTCACTATCGGCATCCAATAACTTCCATCCGATTTTCTTTGCCAGTTGCCTTCCAACATGACTCTTTCCAGAAGCCATGAAACCCACGAGAAAAATGTTATCCGGAGTAGCTATCAAAATTCTTGCCTTTTTTCTCCAGGATAGATCTAGGAATATGAGGTGACAGATCACTCACGAAGGGAGTTGTGTCAGGTGCATTCGGCTCCCCATAGTCGAATCAGTTTCAAAATAAAGAACTTGTTGGCCTACCGAATTAGTGTTAGCCACATCTGCGACAAACGACAATCCCTTTTCTTTGCAGCTGCTTGTTTCTGATTGTATATCCAGAACTGAATAGCCAACATGATCCATTTCGTGTGACAAACCTAGAGTTGTCGGATCAGTGGGCTCTATAAGCTCTACTTGCACTCGACCGAAATTGACGAAGGCATTTCTGCTGCCCCGACGCGAAGCCCCACCGCCTATGTGAATTCCATCTAATTTCTCCACATACCAGGCTATGGCACTATCAAGGTTACCAACTAAATAACCGGCATGTACTATATGATCAACTTTCACTCCTGCATCTAACCCAACGGTATTTGGATGTGTAGGCAATTCAGTAAGGTGGATCATCACTCCATTTGTACTGGAAGGATCTAAATAAAGAACCTTTTGTCCCAACACATTAATATTAGGAGCATCCGCTAAAAACTTGAACTCTCTAAATTTCAAATCCGCTATCGCAGCATCTATATCTGAAACGACGTAACCAACGTGGTGCATGACAAGACTGTCTTGAGCCAAATTAGACTTGTCAACAGGTTCTATCAATTCGACCTCAACCTTTCCGAAGTGGATAAAAGCGTTACGGCCACCGCTTGAAACCACCCTGCCAGCTGCCAGCTCACCTCCGCCAGCATTTTCCCCGCCAAATTTATCCCCATACCACGCAACGGCGTCATCTAAATTTCTAACTAGATATCCTATGTGTTGAATTTTTTCAAACATTTATTTAACCTGTCCATTTGATATGTAGTGATTAAGCTTTCCTTCATTCAAGCTAATTATTTTTAAGACCTAGGTGGAGCAGGTGCATAACCAGATGATGTGCAAAACTCTACACTATTACCGTCAGGGTCTTCTATGAACAGGTAAGCTTGGCCATCGTAACGGATTCCCTCACGTTTTACGGGATACCCACTTGCTTCGAGTGTAGCTTTAGTAGATTCTAAATTATCTACTTGAAATGCGTGATGAATATTCCCGGGCTTAGCGGGTGCCTCATCGGTTTCAATTAGATGGACCATCACACCATTATCGAGTTGAAGCCAAGTGATTGCAGGGTTATCAACTTGACTCTGGATCTGTTTTATACCTAACAAATCGTTGTAAAATTTCATGGCCCTATCAGTATCTTTCACCATGGTAGTCACATGATTAATCTGAGCTATCTTAATTTTTTCAGCCATATCTATCTCCTTCACAGGGAGTTATTTACATCCATGTTGATACAATTATGCCACAATGCACTAAACCAACGCATCTTTGATCTGGCGTCCACACGATACCCGTTGTTTAAAAAGTAGTTTCGTCCAATTACTATTTTCGCAACATTATTGTTCCAGATCATCTTGACCTAGTATTATCTCCCCGTTAGTATGTGGATTACAGCAGACTACCCTTGTCACAAGGGTACTAATCGACCAATATTTACCTGATTCCTCAGTAAATTCTAAATATTTTATTAGCGAGTACTGGAGGTGACATGGTCACAGCAATCAACGACGATCTTTTCTCACAAACAATAGTTGATGACCCATACACGTATTTTAATCAAATACGAGAAGATGACCCTGTGCACTGGAACGAAAAATACGAACTTTGGCTGGTGAGTAGATACGCTGACCTAGTGTGGGTCGCTAGGCATCCTGAAGTTTTTTCATCTGAATGGTGGAAACGTGATCCCAGATCTCCATACCCTGAGATCGATGAATCTGACATGGGCCTGTACCAATATGTAAGAGAATTCTTTTCTGATTGGTTTATACAGCATGACCGGCCTGAACACGCGGAAATGAGGATGGTAGTCCACGGTTATTTTAATCCTAAGGCGATGGAGCAATGGCGTCCCATGGTACAAAACGCTGTTCAATCCCTTTTAGATGAGGCAGAAGAACGGGGAACTATGGACGCTATGAAAGATTTTGCTGTACCCCTCCCTTTGTTGGTCATAGCACAGATGATGGGAATGCCAAATCAAGACAGGACTTTTATACGAGAATTAGCGGAAAAACTTCTATTCCTCGGCAGGGGGGAGTTAGACCGTATGCAACCTCTTACTGATGGGATAAAGGGGCTACTCGATTACCTTTCCCCAATAGTTGATGAACGGGTCAAAAACCCAGGCGACGATTTACTATCAGTCTTGGCTATCGGCGAAAAAAAGGGGATCTATAATCGTCAAGAAGTCTTGGCTAACGCGATATTGTTACTACTCGCTGGTCACGAGACCACAATCAATCTGATCTGTAACGGAACTTTAGCCCTGATTCAACATCCAGACCAGTTAAATGCTTTCCAACAAGATACCGTTGGACGGGCAGTCCGAGCAACAGAAGAATGCTTAAGGTACGACGCACCTGTCAGATCTATACAGCGCATAGCCTCCGAAGATATTGAGTTAGGGGGAAAGACAATTCGGAAAGATGAAAGGCTTAGGTGGTTCATTTCCTCAGCCAATAGGGATCCAGAGGTTTTCACCGATCCAGAAACCTTTGACATCAGCCGTTATCCAAATCCCCATGTAGCTTTCGGATCCGGTATTCACCATTGTCTTGGAGCTACTTTAGCCAGGCTAGAAGGGCAAGAAGCTCTCCGGCTGCTAGTTGAAAGGTTTTCAAATCTAAACCTAGCTGTACCAGTGGGAAAGCTCTCATACCAACCCAGCATAACGTTCAGGTCACTAAAATCCCTTCCCGTAACATGGAGTAAATAAGTCTAGAAACTTACACTTAGGCGTCAAAATGAAATGGAGATACCATGCCAAGAAAACTGAAAGTAACCGTAGACACCAATGTCTGTGTTGGTAATGCTATGTGCGAGCACTATGCATCCAATACATTCGCTCTAAACGACGACCGCCAGTCCATGGTCACTAACGAGGGAGGCAACACCGAAAGTGAAATACTAGAGGCTGCTGAAAATTGTCCCGTTAGTGCCATCACCGTAATGGATGCCGAAAATGGAGAAACTTTATTCCCATAATATTTTTTAAGACGGAATAACCCTAAACCAAGGTAACCTACCTTTAGAATCCTTCCACCAAAAACGGAAGGATTTTCTTATTCCGCCGATTCCTTTCCATTTGGGCGAAGAATACGATAAAAGAGTAGGAAATCTAGATGTAAATCGAGCGTCATTTTCCATTGACGGTAGCTAGCCTCTATGCTAGCCTCTTATGAGCAATTTTAAGTTCTTCTTACAAATACGAGACTTTTTAAGGTTTCTATAGATTTTATGGTAGAAATTCAGGCTCAAACAAGACCTCAATGGCTATCTTTAGGCCAGGCAAGTCAGTTCCTACATGTAAACGAAGCAACACTCCGTCAATGGGCCGATAACGGTGTTGTAAGAATATATCGCACACCGGGCGGGCATAGACGGTTTTTGCATGAGGACGTGTTAAACCTGACAAATCAATCTGGCCAAACTTCAACATTGGAATCAAAAGACAAGTTAGAAGACTCAGTTCTTCGGCGTATTAGGAAAAAACTAGGGAATGAAGACGTAACTCGTCAATCGTGGTACCAGTCCGTAGAGGAAGAGGGGCGAGATCGAATGCGATTATTTGGCCGACATTTGTTGTCGGTACTGCTACAAGAATCAACCCCTCGCCGCCGGCGTCAAGAAGCTTTGGCTGAATCGTTGATTCTTGGTCGTGAATATGGTTCCGAAATGGCCGACCGCGGAGTGACATTAAAAGACACTATTGAAGCCCTAATTTTCTTTCGTAATATAGTAATTGATACCGTTAGTACACGGGATAAAACCAGGGTGCTTGAACTAGCGGACCAAGTCCTCTTGGGTATCGTTGAATCCCACGGCAAACGGACGTTTAACCTGTAATATTTATGTTCCATGGATGCTCGGGAAGGGAGAATACAACAATGGACCAAATAGACCGAAAGCTATTAAACGCAATTCAAAGTGGATTTCCCCTTACAGAAGAACCCTACAAAGAATTGGGCAATGATTTAGAAATAACAGAATCAGAGGTGATCGAACGACTCGGCCAACTTAAATCCCAGAATGTTGTCCGGCAAATTAGCGCTATATTTGACACTCGCCGCCTTGGTTACAAAACTACTTTAGTAGCGTTCGCTTACGAACCAGATCAACTCAATGAGGGGGCTCTATTCATCAATCGACATCCAGGAGTGAGCCATAACTACGCAAGGGAAGGTTCATATTACAATTTGTGGTTCACCCTAGCCGTACCCGGTGACGGTGATCTGGAACAAACCATCAAATGGATGGCCAAAGAAACCAACGCCGTAAGTCACCGCATTATGCCAACTATCAGGTTCTTCAAAATCGGCGTCAACTTTGACATGGTAAAACAAAAAAGTGATGCTCATAATTATAACCCGGATAGTGGAAATGACGGTTCTACGACTCCCGCTTGGAACCAGGCAGTGGAACTGTCCGAATACGATAAATCCGTAATCAGGGAATTACAGGAGGACTTGCCCCTGGAATCCCAGCCTTTTGACGCGATAGCAGAAAGGTTGGGTACTAGCACCTCGAAACTTTTCCAATTAGCGGCTGAATTCCAGGAACGTAAATTAATGCGGCGTTACAGTGCTGTGTTGCACCATCGTCGTTCTGGGTTCCGCTCAAACGCCATGATCGTATGGAAAGTTCCACCCGAACGGTCAGAAGAAGTAGGGATGATTATGGCGGAGAACGCAGCGGTCACCCATTGTTATGAACGGCCAACCTTTCCAGATTGGCCTTATACCCATTTCACGATGGTCCATGCAACAACTGAGGAAGGCTGTGAAGTCGTAGCTCAGGAAATCAGTCAATCAACTGGAATTACCGAAAACCAACTCCTTTACAGTACTCGTGAATACAAAAAAACCCGAGTAAGATACTTCGTCGAAGATTATGAAGAATTTTGGGAAACCCAAACAACTTCGACAGTAGCGCAATCGGACTAAGGAAGCTAATATGCCGGACTACTACCCCACGTACTTGAATCTAGCTGGGAAAAAATGCGTCATAATCGGTGGTGGAACTATAGCGCAGGGGAAAATCGCCGGGTTTATAGACGCCGGTGCCAGCATCATTTTGATAAGCCCTGATGCGACCCATGGTATACGCAAAGCCGCTACGGATGGACAGATTCAATGGTTGGAACGAAAATACAAACTTGGTGATCTGAAAGGTGCATTTATTGCAGTTGCCGCCACAAATGTATGGTATATCAATAAAGAAATATTTGATGAAGCTGAAAAACTCGGGGTACTCCTAAATGTCGTCGATGACCCGGATTTATGTACCTTTATAGCTCCGTCGTTAGTTAAACGTGATCCGGTGACTCTAGCAATCTCAACCGGCGGCGCAAGCCCCGCTCTAGCTAGAAAATTAAGAGAAACCTTGTCGGATCATCCTGCTTTGGAGTGGGCGGATCTCGCTAACGTGCTTTCAAAGACCCGCCAGGAGATAAAGGAGCGTCGACTAATAATAGATCCCAATCGATGGCAATGTTGCATCACTAGAGACCTCTTAAAGCTATCACAAGCAGGCCGTGATCAAGAAGCCCAGGACATACTCCTGACACAACTTACAGACAATCAAACAAGCGGATTGTGCCCTAAGTTGGAGCGGTGCGAACCCAGCGGATGTGACATAAGTTCTACACTAAGAACCAAGGAGAAAGCCCGTTGAGTCTCCTTGCCGTGGGATTAAACCACCGTACTGCTCCATTAGATTTGCGAGAGAAACTAACTGTCGATAAAGACCAGTTAGCTCCGGCGTTAAATCGTTTATCAGGGTCGATTGAACAAAACATAATAATATCGACCTGCAATCGTTTAGAAATTTATTCATATGGAACCGACGGGGACAGAAACCATGAACGTGTAGTTGATTTCCTCCGATCCAAGTGCGACCTAACGGAAGAGAATCTAAAAAAACACCTGTACCGTTTGGAAGGGAAGGACTGCGCTGAACATTTATTTCGAGTTTCGGCTGGTTTAGATTCCATGATTATCGGTGAGCGACAAGTACTCGGGCAAGTCAGAAATG
>CAJXEF010000040.1 GCA_913052545.1 uncultured Chloroflexota bacterium | reverse complement strand
AGGCCGCTCATCATTCTTCTATTAACAGACGGGGTTTCCTCAAATACAACATCAGTGCTAAAGCACAAGGCGACAGCATCTGCTGGGCGTCCTGATTTCACAGTCAAATCCCGCAGCCGAGTAATCTTATCACCTAGCTCCTCAGGTTCCAGAATAGCAGGCGGCCGAAGACCTATAGGCATCCACCCATCCCCAAACTCCGCTGCCCGGCGAATAGCAGGAGAGGTGTGCCCTCCCACCCATATTGGAGGGTGCGGTTTTTGCAAAGGCTTAGGCTGAAAACCTGAACCCGATATTTGATAGTGCTTCCCGTTAAACTCCGGTTGATCCTTAGTCCAGAGTTCCTTGAATAGTTTGAGGTATTCGTTGCTAACTTCACCCCGTTGTTCAAAATTGTCTAAACCCAACGCCTTGAATTCCTCTTCCATCCAACCTACTCCGATTCCCAAGGTCAAGCGTCCTCCGGAAAGAACATCCAGCGTAGCCAGCATTTTTGCCGTAACTACCGGATTACGATAGGGCAGGATTAATACATGAGTCCCCAGCCTCAATTTTTCAGTACATCCGGCCAAGAAGTTTAGGGTAGCTATGGGATCATAATAAGGTTGGTCAGGAGTGAACGTTGGCACTCCATCAGCGGCATACGGATAAAATGACTCGACTTCACGAGGTAAGATGACGTGATCACTTACCCATATCGAATCAAAGCCTAAATCTTCCGCACGCTGAGCTAAAGACATAAGAATCTCTGGACTCGCTAAAGACCCTCTGCTTGGCAAGGTACATCCATATGTGATTGGCATTTAATATTGACCTCCAAATAAAGCATTTACCGAGAAGATCACGGCCAGTTACGATTGTATACCCGATTACTAAAAGCTAATCCTAAAGCATCTTAACATCGCGGGTGATGGCAAATCCATGATTAACATTGCAATCAACTCATGGCCAATATTGTGATTAGCTCGATCTTTATGCTAGTCTGGTAAAGAGAGGTAAACTGATTTGAAAGAAAAAGTTATAGTAGCCATGAGCGGCGGCGTGGACTCGTCAGTAGCCGCTTTACTTTTGACCCAGCAAGGTTTCGATGTAATTGGTGTGACTATGAAGCTTTATAGTCTAGACCAAGTAGATCTACCCGACTATTATCGTGGTTGCTGCACTTTAGACGATGTTGAAGATGCGAGACAGGTCTGTAGCATTCTTGAAATACCTCATTACGTTCTTAACGTACAAAAAGAATTTCAGACCTTTGTAATAGATTATTTTTGCTCAGAATATGAAAAAGGCAGAACTCCCCACCCATGTATAGCCTGTAACGACAAAATTAAATTTAGCTTTTTGATGAACAGAGCCATTTCTCTACAGGCCAAATACATTGCCACTGGACATTATGCGAGAATAGAAGAAACTCCAAATGGTTTTGTGTTAAAGAGGGGGATAGATCCTACTAAAGACCAATCCTATGTCCTATTTGGTATGGGACAAGAAGAATTAAGACACACCATGTTACCTATCGGTAATTTTCCCAAGGAAACCATAAGAAAACTAGCACAAGACGCGGGTTTTTCAAATGCACTTAAACCAGACAGTCAAGACATCTGTTTCATCCCATTCGGCGACTATAAACAATTTTTAAAGGATCGTAATAGCAGCAAATCAACAGGAGACATCATAAATACTGACGGCGAGGTTTTAGGAACTCACGAAGGTATAGAAAATTTCACTGTTGGGCAAAGACGTGGATTAGGTCTTTCCACAGGTGAACCACTATATGTTTTGGAGCTGGATCACCAATCTCAGCAAGTCATAGTTGGTCTAGAATCCGGTTTATATCAAAACGAGACAAATCTTTCAAAGGTTAATTATGTTTCGGGAATACCTCCACAAGAACCGATCGATGTTCAGATTAAGATAAGATATAAAGCAAAGGAATCCGCGGCCACATTAACCCCTACTTCTGATGGCGCCTCAATTATCTTTAATGAACCTCAAAGAGCTCTAACACCAGGGCAAGCTGCTGTGTTTTATAAAGATGAGCTAGTAGTTGGCGGAGGAATCATAGAACCAATGCATAAGAAACATAATGAAATACAGACTTTTTCTACAACATGCCCGGACTGAAACTGGAGCATGAATTATATCAAAGCGGTAACCAGCTCATCGCGGGCATCGATGAGGCAGGGCGAGGGCCGCTAGCTGGTCCTGTGGTAGCTGCAGCAGTGATTCTCCCGAAAGAACTATGCGAGAATGCACCCTGGCTAAATGAAATAGATGACAGCAAGAGACTGACCCAGAAGCGTCGTGAATCCGCTTACGACCTGATATTTAGCCATGCAATTTCAGTAGCAGTTTCCGAAGAAACACCCCAGGACATTGATATACTAGGAATCGGTAACGCAACTATCAAAGCAATGTTCAAGGCCATAGAAAAGCTTGATCCGAGCCCGGATAACTTGTTGTTCGATTTCGTACCAATAAAATCATCTCCTCTACCCTTCAGAACAATAGTCAAGGGTGACAGCATCAGCTTTTCCATCGCTGCCGCATCTATTATTGCCAAAGTAACACGAGATCGATACATGACATGGGCTGATAAAGAATATCCTGGATATTCTTTTGCACAGAACAAAGGCTATCCGACGAAGGACCATATATCCAAATTAAAAGAACTAGGTCCATGCGTAATCCATAGAAAATCGTTCGCGCCAGTCCAATCCGTCTTAAGGCCAGAATTTTTTAAACAGTAATCCGGGTGGTTAAAAATCGAGGGCGCCTGCCAAACGATTCACATGCTCCGACAGGTTGCTAAAAAGAGCATAAATAATAGCCCAACGACTGCCGCAATAGTTAAACAAGACCACCTAAACAAAGCGCCTCCAAATTTTTCAGCATAATCCACCAGTAGACTATCATGATACCTGTAATGGAACAGACGTTATAATTGAGAAAGAAGGTTCCATACTTGTAAAATTCTAAAATAATATGCTTCGGACCATAAAGGAATATTCAAATGGATAATATTGGTGAAAGGATAGAAATCATAAACCGTATCGTAAAACGACTGGAAGTGTACTTAAATGGCCTTCAAGATAATGAATGGTCAGTTCCCAGCCAATGTGATCTTTGGGAAGTAGGTGATGTGGTATCACATTTGGCAGGAGGGGCCAAAAGACAATCGGATAGTATGGTAAAAGGACGGCAAGGTATAGCTGAGGCACCTCAAAGTTTTTCAAATCCTGATGCATCTACGATGTCAACTGGTAATGCTCGAAGAGACATCGAACAAAGGAAAAACCTGGGCAATAATTTATTTAGCGCTTATGTAGATAATCATACCGAGCTATATGAGCTCCTCAAGTCATTCAGTGAAGAAGAATGGGACACACCCTGTTGGCATGCTAGGAGAGGGGCTATTCCTGCCAAAGATTATGTTGATCTGCGGCTCCAAGAATTGGTCATCCATGATTGGGATATCAGAGCATCTATAGGTTCGGATGTTAATCTAGATGAAGAAGGATCCCTGGCATTATTGTCGGTAGCTCAAACCTGGCTGTCCATGACATTCCGACCGGGCAGTGAGGTGCCTCGAAACCTTTGCTTCAGGTTTCTCGTTGACCAACAACCAACCTATTCTCACGATGTTATATCAAATGGCTCCACTTTCAAGATCACACCTGTATCTTCGACTGAACCACAAATTACAATCAACTGTGATCGTCATTCCTACCTTTTATTAGTTTATGGCAGAATATTGGCATCCAACAAGCAAATCGTATCACAGATGAATACTCAGGGTGACGATAGTGTTCTACAATACTTTGAGGAATGGTTTAAAGGCTTGTAACACGCATCATACCCAGTAGCATCATAAAGAAACCGCTTTAGACCCTTCCTGATTAACAAGAAATGCGTGCCAAATTGAGAGGAATTTGCAGATATGCCTATAACACCAAATGATGTGATCATAGTAGGGGCAGGGATCGTGGGCTGCCTGACAGGTTACTTACTTGCAAAAGAAGGAGCTAGGGTAACTATCATAGAAAAGGATTCTGTCGCAAGTCATGCATCTGGTTTTGCTTTCGGAGAAATGGGTGCTTTAGAGGGAACAGGCATTCCGGATCCATTATTGGATTTCAGCTTATGGAGTAATCGCAAACATAAAAGTTTATCTGAAGAGTTAAACGAAGTGTCGGGTATAGATAGCCAATTTCGCATTGGAAATAGGCTAACATTATCTTTTGACGAATCATCTGCAGAGCGAGCCAAAAATAATCTTGAATGGCAGAGTCCGATCCCTGATTTTGAAACCTTTTGGGTAGATTCTAAACAAGCTCGAGATATCGAACCGCGTGTTAATCCAGAAACACTCGGAGGCGTTTTAGTTAAAGGTGCTGGATCTACGGAACCTTATCGTTATACCTTATCTGCAGCCCAAGCTGGAGAGAAGCTAGGGGTGCAAATGATCTTGAGAAATGTAACTGGACTAATATCTAAAAACGGAATTTGTAGTGGAGTCAAATTTGACGGAGGAGAACTAATATCAGGGTCAGTAGTACTAGCCATGGGCCCATGGGCCCATGTTGCATCAGAGTGGTGCGGATTGGATATACCTATCACGCCATTAAAAGGACAGATTCTACGACTTAATCTCCCGGGAGATGAACTGAATTGCTCCCTTCACTATGGCGGTAGCTATGTTGGATCCAAACCAGACGGTTTGGTCTGGGCTGGAACAACCGAGGAAGAAGCAGGATTCAATGAGCAAATTACTTCGTGGGGACGGAACAAGGTAATGGAAGACTTGCTAAAAATGGCTCCGTCATTAAATGTATCAGAATTAGTTCACCAAACCGCCTGCTTGAGACCACTATCATCAGACGGACTTCCCATTATAGGTAAAGTACCCGGATGGGATAATCTTTACTTAGGAACAGGTGCAGGCCGTAAAGGAATTCTTTGGAGCACTGGGATGTGCTATGGTCTCAAAGATATTGTTTTAGATCGGGATCAAGAAGTACCTGGAGTGTCTTTTCTAGACCCCGCCAGATTTTCAGGATCTTAACATTTTTTACCCAACAATTACAAACGTCCTACCGCCGGCAAGGTAGGATTTCCGACTATACTAAACAAGTATTTTATTTGCGACTAGTAACCCTTCTTGCCGCGTAACTTTCATGGCAAATGAATGTTTATTGAATTGTAACGCTAACTCCACGTCTTCCGGATGATACTGCGGTTGACTGGTGTAAAAGAATTTTTGTGTGGCCCCACCTTTAAGAATCAGAGACCTTACGGATTCTTGGTCAGGCGTTCTACCCTCTAACAGATTCCTCAAATAGAGTCCACAATGTTCATCTTCATCTGAACGAACTACACCCTGATCTCCCATTGCTATAATCGATACCACTTGCGGATTATCTCTCAAAATAGTATCTACCGTCGCCTGAGCAACTGCGAAAGAACCTAGGTAAATGGTCTCAGCTTTTTCAGATGCCGCTACTCCGACGGTACCAGCTCTGGTCGACTGAACTATCGATTTACCGGTAAAATCTACTTCCGCTATCTCAAACGGAGAATTGCCGTAATCAAATCCTTCCGGCCTAGTGCCCCCGACCTCTCCCATTAATACATCACCAATACCTCTTCGCTGTAGTTCAAGGGCCTCTTCGATTTCGGCTACTAACGTGATTTGTTTGGCACCATTCTCGAATGCTATCGCGGCGGTCGTAAAGGCCCTAAATACATCAATTACTATAGCTGTACCGAAGGCCTCACGTGCGTCCCTTACCAGGCTACCTAGTCTAATTTCCATACTTATTCTGCCGTCCGTAGGATATTTGATTAATAATAACCATCAACTATGGCGTAAGAAGATTTAATTTCTTAAACTCTAGCCCTTTTTAACAAGTTTCTGAAGAGATCGGATTTCTCTCGGTGGAGTCAAACCGCTACCAGTATGCGTCCACGAGACCTCCCCGACGTATATATTACGGTCTGGATCTATACAGATTCCATGCGGTGCAATGAAACGACCCGGCTCTTCTCCTTCCGGTTCATTCCCTAACCTAGCTTTTAGAACACCGTCTGTTCCATATATACTGACACGAGGTCCCACCCCTAATGCTTGTGAATTGGGGCCTATAGCGACGCCAAGCTCTCCTACATATACCAATTCATCCTGAGGATCAATGTATAGTCCGCAAGGACGCGCCATATTCATCCACTGGGTTTCGTATTTGCCATCTGAGCTAAACACCTGCACCCGATGGTTTTCCCTGTCTGCAACATATACCCAACCATCCTTGTCAGTACAAATATTATGTACAATATTAAACTGTCCCGGATCTGTTCCAGATTCTCCCCATGAGAATAATAATTTCCCATCTGGTGAATATTTGTGTACACGGGCATTACCGTATCCATCGGAAACATAAAAATCACCACTTTGTGGATCTATGGCCAAATGAGTACACCGATGAAACGGGTTACCACTCATGAATGGAGCCGGTTGCCCACTAATCCCTAATGTCATTAGAATCTTTCCATCCAATGTACATTGGCGCACAGTATGGTCTCCGTCATCAGTACAAAATATGGTGTCATCTGGTCCCATTGTGATGCCGTGCGCACGCGGAAACACTCCCTCACCCCAAGACCTCAAGAAATTACCGTCCTTGTCAAACACTATCATGGGGTGTTCACCCCTATTGAAAGCGTATACGTTTCCTTTATCATCCGCACCAACAGCCGCAACTTCCTTAAATCCCCATCCATCCGGCAGGATACCCCAACCCTCGGCTACCTCGTAAGTGAATTGTCCCGATCCCAGTTCTACCATCTCAATTGCTCCTTAACCTTTAACCTTTGGAAGAATTTTAGCACAAACCCAACTAACAAACGGGATCTAAATAGTCATCTGATTTGCTACCACTACATGAAATTGTTAAGATCATTAACTCATAAACATTAACGAGGTAGCCTTTATGACCCAGGAAAATCAAAGAGATTTTGTAAAATACTCTTTCTATAAAGTTGACCCATCATGGAGGAGACTATCGTCTAAAGAACGTGAAGAACATAAAGCAGAATTTTCATCCGTGATAGCCGAATTCTCTGACCGAATGTCTATTTCTAGCTATAGCCTGGTTGGGACTCGTGGTGATGTCGACCTCCTTTTGTGGAAAGTGAGTCAAGAATTAGAACCCGTTAACGAACTATGTAGTCAACTGAACAAGACTCAATTAGGAAGCTATCTCCTGACACCCCATTCCTACCTCGCTATGACACGACGTTCTCCATACATCGACAGCCACCAACATGAGGGCCAGGAAGGAACTAGCATGCGTATAATAGGTAGAAAATACCTTTTTATTTACCCCTTTATTAAGACACATGATTGGTACCAATTACCTAAGTCAGATCGACAAGCTTTGATGGAAGAGCATTTCGTTATAGGACATAAATACCCTCAGGTAAAAATAAGTACATCTTATTCTTTTGGATTAGATGATCAAGAATTTGTTTTGGGTTTCGAAACGGACGATCCCGGCGGGTTTTTAGACTTGGTAATGGACCTACGAGAATCCAAGGCGAGACCATATACCTTGTTGGATACTCCGATTTTTACCTGCCTAAGCAAACCAATCACATCATGTCTAGATGACCTCGGCTAGGTTCCGTATTCTCAATAATTCTTAGAATATGAAATATGGGCAAGAAAAAGGGAAGGCTTGGTTAGCCCTCCCTTTTTCTTGCCCATATTTTCTTGAAAGCTTAGTTATGCCCCTTCTTGTAATTTCATATAGTTCATAGCACCACCCGCCTTGAACCACTCTATCTGAGGCTGATTTAGAGAATGGCGAAGATTTACCGTATCTTCAGTCCCGTCGGCGTGCTTCAAGACGCATTGGACTGGTTGGCCTGGAGAGAGATTATCTAACCCAACAATACTCACTCTGTCATCAACTTTTATACGATCGTAGTCATCCGTGTCCTCAAATGTAAATGGAAGCACACCCTGTTTTTTAAGGTTAGTTTCTGCTAACCGTGCAAAACTGCGAGTTATAATCGCGGCGGCGCCTAGCATCCTAGGCGACATGGCTGCGTGTTCTCTGCTACTTCCCTCTCCATAGTTGTGATCACCTATAGCGACCCAGCGGAGTCCTTGCGCCTTGTATTCTCGGGCTATTTGTGGAATAGGTTGAACTTGCTCTCCTGACAATTGATTTTGCCCAGTACCGATATCGTCAGTGAAAGCGTTAACAGCTCCTAGGAACATGTTATCGCTCAGATTATCTAGATGACCACGGAACCTCAACCATTGACCAGCAGGGGATACATGGTCAGTCGTACATTTGCCTTGAGCCTTAACTAGTATCGGTACATCCTGAAAGTCTTCGCCATTCCAGGCTTCCCAAGGGTCTAGCACCTGCAATCTATTACTAGTAGGATCCACCACTACGGCTACATCACTACCATCATCTGGAGGTGCTGAATACATCGATATTCCAGGATCGAAGCCAGTAGGTGGAACTTCAGGAGCGGTGCCCGGAGGATCTAATTTGAACTCTTTCCCGTCACTCCCAACCAATGTATCGGTGAGTGGGTTGAATGCCAGACTACCACTTATGCCCATCGCTACAGCTAGTTCAGGGCTCGTAATGAAATTCATAGTATCTGGATTAGCATCATTTCTAGCTGGGAAGTTACGATTATAAGAGGTGACTATAGCATTCTTATCGCCTCTCTTGACTTCTGGACGGTTCCACTGCCCTATGCATGGACCGCAAGCATTAGCTAAAACGGTTCCACCGATATCTTCCAAGGTCTGCTGAAGTCCATCTCTTTCAATAGTGGCCCTAACTTGTTCGGACCCAGGAGTAACCATGAATGAAGACTTAGCTTTGATACCGTGATCAGAGGCTTGCCTAGCTACTTCGGCACATCGACTCATATCTTCATAAGAAGAATTAGTGCAACTACCTACCAAGGCAACCGAGATGCTCTCCGGAAAATCATTGTCCTTGATTTCTTTTGCCATAGCAGATATGGGGCGAGCCCGGTCTGGGGAATGCGGACCGGTAATATGCGGCTCTAATTTAGATAGATCAATCTCCACAATACGATCGTAGTACTGAGACGGATCCTGTTCGATTTCGGGATCAGAGGTAACTAAATGCTTATACTTCTCCGCCAACTCAGCCAAAGCACTCCGATTAGTAGCCTTTAGGTAAGTCTCCATCCGCTGGTCATACGGGAATATATCTCCAGTAGCACCTAACTCCGCTCCCATATTGCAGATAGTCCCTTTGCCTGTAGCACTAATTGAACTGGCCCCCGGACCAAAATATTCAATTATCGCATTTGTACCACCAGAAACAGTTAATAGGCCAGCCAGATATATAATTACATCCTTAGGAGCCGTCCAACCACTCATTTCTCCGGTCAAATGTACGCCTATAAGAGTGGGATATTTAACCTCCCAGGGCAAGCCTGCCATGACATCAGCTGCGTCTGCTCCTCCAACACCTATAGCTAGAGACCCTAATCCACCCCCATTCACTGTATGGGAGTCTGTCCCAATAATTAGTGCACCAGGAAATGCATAATTCTCTAAAACTACCTGGTGTATGATACCGGAGCCGGGTTTCCAAAACCCCATACCATATTTGCGACATGCCGATTCTAAGAATTGGTAAACTTCGTTACTTTCGTTCAATGCATCTTGCAGATCTGAAGACGCACCAACTCTGGCTTGCACCAGATGATCACAATGAACGGTAGTAGGAACGGCTACTTGATCGCGGCCTGATTGCATGAACTGAAGAATTGACATCTGGCCAGTAACATCCTGGTGAGCTACTCGGTCTGGATTCAGCAATATATAGCTATCTCCCGCTATAATTTCTGAGTCCTTGGGATCGTCTAAATGGGATAGCAATACCTTTTCGGCCAACGTCATAGGACGATTGAGCCTGGCCCTGACAACTTTCAATTTTGCATCCATTTTCTGATAGGCTTGCTCAACGAACTCTGGACTAGATTCTATATTAGCCATGTAACAGACCCTCCTCGAAACGATCTAAATGTTCCTTAGCTAAAACCATTTTTAGGGGACACGACCTACAACAGTAGTTTGCGTGTATTCCATAATAGAACAAACCTTTAAAGGTTACTGTCCTTTAAAGGTTCGCCGTAAGATACTTATACCTTGAAAGGTTATTTCCTTCTCAAGTCTGATGGATCTGTAGTTTTGAAGTAATCGTAGTTTTTGGCAGTGTAATCCGAGTACATCGGAGGAACCGCGTCTTCAGCGAATATAGCTGTTACTGGACATACAGGTTCACAAGCTGCGCAGTCAATGCATTCATCTGGATTAATAAAAAACATATCGTCTGAGTCGCGGGTGTATATACAGTCCACTGGACAGACATCAACACATGCCCCGTCTTTTACTCCAACGCAGGGCTCAGTGATTATATAGGTCATTCTTTGCCGCCTCCGAGAGTTAAAAATTCTAAGTACGTAAAGCAACCGTACTCCGAGAATTATACCATTATTAGGTCCGTTCGGACACTAATTATCTTATTGATCACGCCTATCATCTTAAAGCTAGCCCATCATTAACCAGATTACTAAATAGACGTTACTGAGGCTAGAAACAGGCAGGCAAAACCATAGGAGATAATTACAGAACTAGTCCAGAAGTTCTCTTCTTCATCGACAGATTAACAAACGTTTCAGTCCGTTGAACTCCCTCAAGTTTCCCTACTTTAGTTCTCAAAAAGTCACCTAAACTTTCTGCTGATTCTAATCCTGCCCAAACAAATACGTCATAAGTACCGGTTGTAACCGCCACGTAGTGGGCTTCCTCCATCTTCGCTATAGCTTCTGCAACCGCATCCGATCTACCCGGACCTGTTTGCAATCCAATCAACGCCGTCGTACCATATCCAAGTTTTTCCAAATTGGGCACAGCTATAACATTGACTACATCATCTTGAACTAATCTTCGTAGCCTTCTCCGAACTGTCCCTTCGCTAACCCCAACCTCTCGAGCGATTTTCGCATTAGATGCTCTTCCATCTAACTGTAGAAGAGCTATTATTTTTCTATCTAATTCATCCATTCGTTTGTTTCTCCGCTTTTTTGTTTGATTTACATACAAAAATGATAGAACAATGACTAATGAGTGTCAATAGTAAGCATAATTAGTGAGTTTGGCGTCTTAGGCAATTAGATGGCCTGTTTCCGTAATCATTTACGATAATATACTCCTATAGAAACAACTATAGACCGTTCATAGAGATCTTCATTTTAGTCCGAAACTGCCAAACCAATTCGTGATTCCTATTACCGCCAATGACCGCGCGCAGCTTATTGTGACTAACAACCCAATCTGATATATTGATCCTTCCTAGGAGGGATCGCATAGTGGTCTAGTGCGGGCGCCTGCTAAGCGCTTATTCTGAGAAATTGGAATCGTGGGTTCGAATCCCACTCCCTCCGCCAAACTTTGGTAGAGTATTGGAGAAATGGATAGTTATTACATCTGGACAATCGGTTGCCAAATGAATGTAGCCGACTCGCAAAGACTGGGATCAGCATTAGAGCAATTAGGACTACATTCTGTTCCTAATCCTGACACGGCAGACGTAATCGTGCTTAACTCATGTGTTGTCAGGCAAAGCGCCGAGGATAAGGTCGTGGGTAATTTGACATCCATGAAACCTCTCAAATCTAAGAATCCTGAACGTATTTTGGCGTTAATGGGATGCAAAGTAGGGGACAAAACATCCGAATTAGCTAGGCAATTCCCATATGTTGATGTTTTTATGAAACCTCAACAATACGCTCCGCTTCTAGATATAATCGGAGATAGAAATCAAGTGGACTGGGAAGGCTGTATAGGGTCGTTAGCACCGTATGAACCAGATATAACATGTCACGTTCCGATCATACACGGGTGTGATTTGATGTGCTCATTTTGCATAATCCCTTATCGACGAGGCCGTCAGGTTAGTAGGCCAATTGAAGAGATAATACATGAAGTTGAATTACTCGTTCAGAGAGGAACTAAAGAAGTAACAGTTCTAGGACAGACTGTAGATGCTTATGGATTAGACCTCCCTAACCAACCAGATCTATCCGATTTACTAATTCAGCTAAATGGTATAGATGGTCTATCTAGGATACGGTTTCTCACCTCACATCCGTCATATATGAGTGACAAGATAATCGCTGCTGTCTCCGAGCTCACTAAGGTATGTGAACACATTAATCTCCCTGTGCAAGCTGGAGACGATGCAGTATTGGAAAGAATGAGACGCCCTTATACCCAAAATGACTACAGAGAATTAGTCTACAAGATTCGAGAGAATATACCCGGCGTATCTGTAAGTACAGACATGATAGTCGGCTTCCCTGGTGAAACTGAAGCGCAATATCAAAGTTCCTTAGACTTAATAACCGAGTTGCAATTTGATAAGATTCATAGCGCAGCCTATTCACCAAGGCCTGGAACTATTTCATTTAGAACCATGGACGATGATATCCCTCAAGAGGAGAAAAACCGGCGCTTGAAAAATATGGATATTCTTCAAGAAGAAATCTTGACAGGTATAAACCACTCATTAGTTGGCGAAAAGGTGGAAGTCCTTGTTGAAGGGAGAAAACGGGGAAAGTTGCATGGAAGAACCCGTACAGATAAACTAGTATTTATAGAAGAATCCTCCGTAAGCATAGGATCTTTACAAGACGTATTAATCGAAAAGACCAGCCCATGGTCCTTGCAAGGTACGACAAGTAGCGCTAGTTAACAATAAAACGGTAATTAAGCCGGTGGACAGGTCCAGAGGCATTATTTATGGCTACCATTATTAGACAACCATACGTACCCATCACAGAAGTCGAACACTCAGCCTTTTGTAAGCCTGAAGATGAGTTGCCTGCCAAGTCTCTTGCTGAAGAAATGGCTATCAATGTACGCTGGCAAAAGATATCCAACGAATATCTCCATTACTCACCTCAAGAACTGGATAAGCGGATTAACGAAGCACGTAAGACGTTGGGATCGACCGTAACTATATTAGGGCACCACTACCAACGTGAAGAAATTATTAAATATGCAGATTTTCAAGGTGACTCATTCTTGCTGTCTCAACAAGCAGCTGACAAACCAGAATCTGATTTCATAGTGTTCTGTGGCGTCCATTTCATGGCGGAAACCGCCCGTATCCTCTGCGCTCCGCACCAGAAAGTTATACTACCCAATATGACCGCCGGATGCTCTATGGCTGATATGGCTCCTATGGAGGATGTTGAAGACGCCTGGGAAGATTTACAAGAAGTACTCGGCGCACACGGAGGGATCGTACCAGTCACGTACATGAATTCTATAGCCGGCATTAAATCGCTTTGCGGACGAAACGACGGCGCTGTGTGTACCTCATCGAACGCGACAGCGGTATTGTCTTGGGCATTCGAAAGCTCCGATAGGGTACTATTTTTACCAGACCAGCATTTAGGTCGAAACACCGGAATCAAATTAGGAATTGACCCAAAAGAAATGGTGGTCTGGAATCCTTTTAAAAAACTTGGTGGTAACACTGAAGAACAACTACTTGGTGCTAAGATGGTTCTATGGCAAGGTCATTGCTCAGTTCATACACGGTTTACTGTTAAGCAGATTGAGTCAGCCCGTCAACGGTATCCCGATGTAACCGTATTAGTACATCCCGAATGCCCTAAAGAGACTGTTGATGCGGCAGACATCAATGGATCCACTGAATTAATCAGAAAAACCATTAACGAAGCTCCATCAGGAACAAAATGGGCAGTTGGTACTGAAATCAGTTTAGTCAACAGACTCGCTATTAACAATCCAGATAAGACGATTTTTTGTCTGGACCCCGTAAGTTGCCCTTGTTCAACCATGTACCGTATCCATCCAGCATATTTGCTGTGGGTGCTTGAAGGGTTAATTGACAGGCACGTAATAAACGAAATCACTGTCCCTGACGAC
Organism: uncultured Chloroflexota bacterium; assembly: GCA_913052545.1. Next base: position 356 of record CAJXEF010000040.1, on the reverse strand, counting down.
ACGAAAATGGAATCCCTGGTAGCCCTGCAAAGGATGTTATCTCTTACTTAAATAATTGATAGAGACGTTGGGCCATCCTTATTAACGTCAACATAAATTATAGACCGTCAGATACTAAGCACTAACCCGATTCATCAAAAGACAAAATGATAATAACTATATGTTATAATTTTGCCCGACCTATTAGCCGAGGTGGTGGAATTGGTAGACACGCGGTCTTGAGGGGGCCGTGGGCGAAAGCTCGTGTGGGTTCAAGTCCCGCCCTCGGCACCAACACCACCACCAATAATATAGGTAGAAAGGCGACGTAGCCAAGTGGACTAAGGCGGAGGTCTGCAAAACCTCTATTCGGCGGT
>CAJXEF010000039.1 GCA_913052545.1 uncultured Chloroflexota bacterium | reverse complement strand
CGAACACTGGCCTATCGCCACTTTTAAGAACTAAATAAATGGTCTTAGTAGTCGACAATATCTGTGGGCAACCACTAAGAATTTTGTGGCTACCAATTTCATAAATAATGGACTTGTGCCGGTATCTAAATACATTTAACCAATCAACGTTGGGTTAGTTACTAACTGGAAAACCCTCTAATCTGAATCAGAGGGTTTTCTTTGTAAGTATAAATCAGGGATGTAGAAACCCTTTATATCCCTATTAAGTTAATCATTGGGATATCTCGTGTGGCGGCGTGTCAATCCCGTAACTTGTTTCAATCCTTCTGCTGAAGAATATGTCCAGAAAGTTCCCCTATAGTTTCAACCGAAACCAATACGGCTACGCCTAATCGATCGGGGTCACGATCTAGTTCTGCCTGTACAGTCTTGTTCATGACATCTTCTCTTATAGGACCTTCCTCGTATATCTTGGCAATTCCATAAAATCGCCAACGGACTCGAGTAACCGGATTACTATAGTAAATAACTACTCTGGGATTGTCCGTTAGATTCTCCATGGCAGACCGCTTGGCACGTTCCCAGTAAGCCAAAGTTTCGACATCGTATACCATTACGCTGCCCTTGGGACTGATCTGCGGCCATCCTACCCCTGACGCAGTTCCTACAAGAGGAGCGAACCCATCAGATAACGCTGTGGAAAGGGCGGTTTTCATTTCCTCTGTAATCTTTATCATAGCATCCCTCATTACTCGGTTGTTAAACCGCTGATGCCTGCCAAATCAGTAGTTTAACCCCAGCATGTGACTATGTCGATTATAAATAATCATCTCCATACATTCGGTATTTCCATCCCACTAACTATCCCATCACTGGGTACCACAGGATGTATTTGTCAGATTTCTAGCAATTTGGCTGACGATAATGCAATCGCGGATCCGAGTTGGATGTGGCATAATTCATCCAATATAAAATCTAACTCAGAATCTCAGGAGGCCCTCATGCATGCAGTTGTCCGAAACTATTCCGGTAGCGAAGCTTCACAACTCTTTGATGAACTCGAAGGACTGTTAGCTGGAATAGAAGAGACAATCCGCTCGATTTCAGGGGTAATAACCTATACACTCCTCAGAACTTCAGACGGTGGAACCTCCATTACAGTTTGTGAAACCAAGGTTTCTGCGGACGAGTCTGTAAAAGTGGCGGCCGAATTTATAGGCCAAAATTGTTCCACAAAAGCAACCCCACCTGATGTTACCGAAGGGCCAGCTATATTACATATAAACGCGTAAATAATACCCGTGATACACAAAGTCCTCATTTAAATACAGCGTGATCTTAATATATTTCTAAAAGGGGTCCACAAATGCCATTCGCAGACAATAATGACATTAAAATTCATTATCACATAGAAGGTGACGGCCCTATATTAGTTATGCAACACGGTCTAACCGGCAGCTTAAGGAACTGGTACGACTATGGGTTTGTAAATGAGCTGCGAAAATTTTATAAATTGATACTCATAGACGCCAGAGGACACGGTCAAAGTTCGAAACCCCATGATCCTCAAGAATACGAACTTAAACTCAGAGTCAGTGATATTACCACCGTCATGGATCATCTTGGCATAGAGAAAGCTAATTACCTGGGTTACTCCATGGGTGGCAGGATTGGATTTGGATTAATCTTGCACGCTTTAGACCGCTTTGGATCGTTCATCATTGGCGGTATGGGAGCCCATATTGCAAATACAGATGTTCCTCCCCAAGATCGCATATCAGCTCTAGAGAAAGGTATGTCAAGTTATGTAGAAGGAATGGAAGCTAAAGAAGGCAAAATGGAGCAATGGCGAAAGGATCGGCTTTTGGCAAACGACCCACAAGCTTTGATAGCCGCTACTATTGCACCAATAGGAACAGAGGACGTTGAGCAAGCCATTGCAAAGCTTGATATACCATGTTTAATTTACTGCGGGGATTCCGACGGATTTTTCCCCTCTGCTAAAGCTGCTGCGTCTATGATCCCCAATGCCGAATTCGTTCCTTTGCCAGGGCTTGACCACGGCCAAGCGTCCCGTGCCAGCGACGAATCTCTCCCATTTATACTCAAATTTTTGAAGGGAGTCACTTCTACTAAAGTATAAAACACGGTGTCACATTACCAAGCATCTCCCAATTTATGTCAATACGAAAATTAGACCTGAACCAAATTTAACTTTTATCAACAAAGGAGATACAAATGGCCTCTCTCAGTCGTACACTCGCACAATGGGTGGTCGGACTCAAGTATGATGATCTGCCTGAAGCAGTGATCGACCGTGCCAAGGGAGTCACTCTTCATAGTCTGGCATCAGTGCTTCTAGGATCTCAACTACCCGGAGGTCAACAGGCCGTACAGCTCATGACTTCTGAAGAAGCCGGCGTTAAAACCGGCGCCACTGTCATGGTACACGGAAACACCATCACAAAAGGCGGTGCAGCATTTACCAATTCTGAGATGGCCATGGCTGGAGGGAAACTAGATTCTTTCCGTATGCTCACTCATCCAGGCACAAGTATAGTTCCCGGTACATTCGTTGCAGCCGAAACCTCCGGTGCTTCCGGCAAGGAATTTCTAACAGGCCTTGCTGCTGGATACGAAGTCATGGAAAGATTAGCTGCTGACTTCATACCTACAGTAATGGCACGTGGATTCCATGCCGGTCCAGTTTTTGGAATATTCGGACCTGCTATCGCTGCAGCAAAACTTTTAAAATTGAACGAAGACCAGGTAAATAGCACCATTGCACTCTGCGTCCACCTGGCAGCCGGTAATCTGGAAGGCCCTCGAAGCGGTGGGAAAGCTTTACGCGAGGGGGCCGCGGTTCGAAACGCTATGCTAGCGGTAGCCTTAGCCCAGCAAGGGCATGTAGGCGGTGAGACTGTCCTGGAGGGCGATGCGGGTTTCTATCACGCATACGCCGGCAATAATAAAGGACAGCTTTCACATAGCTTCGTTGGGGCTAACCAGGCTAGTCTAGATAAAATTACATCAGAGTTAGGGAAAGACTGGATGTTTTTGGAAACGCTCTATCGGATCTACTCAACTGCAGGTTATAACATTGCACATGTTGACGTAACGGCACAGCTATGCGCAGAACACGATATCAAATACGAAGACGTAGACAGAGTTGAGGCGGTCGTGAATTGGCTCGAAACTCAATACCCTAGTCCAGCATTTCCTAGCCGTCGGGAAGACATCGGCAAAGGTAAGGGAAGCACTGCATACCATTCCGCTTACGGCGTTGTACAACGAGGGTTCCCAGTACTAAACGATCAGTTCGCATCCTCAACCGGCAATGATGATCCTCCAGAAGTTCTAGAACTGATGAATCGAGTAACGCTTATACCATCCCATGAAATGACACTCTTTGGCCCCAGAATTACTATATATACGAAGGATGGGAATAGCTACACTAAGCAATCCACTGGCCGAGAGTTTATGTGGGATTTCGAAGAGGAGGCACGTCGGATTAGAGATGTTATCCCGGGTCTACCGATTCCTGCAGCTCAGTTCGAAGAGATCATCACCACTTGCAGAGAACTCGACCACCACGAGAAGGCCGATAAACTCATCTCACTGACTTTAAAGCAAACCTGATCGAGACCGGACACCTCTAAACTCTAAAAAGTACAATTATATTTGTTGTCAGGAATACGATAAATCCATCTCCTACAGGTTACTTTAATTCATCCAATTGATTAATAATGTTCGGAATTCTAATCACCCAGTTGGTTCTATGCAAATACCCTTCAACGAAGTGATCGAATCATCATACAAGGGAGTGCACAATGACTCTGAACCCAGACGCTGATGGCCATTCACAGCAGGGATACGATTATTATATTCAAGGTGAATTTGGACTCGCGATCGAAGAATATACTAAAGCAATACAACTAGATCCTTATTTCGATCTTGCATACTTCCAAAGGGGCAATGCTTTCTTCATCTTGTCACAAAGTGGTGAAGCTCTACGAGACCTAGGTCACGCAATAACATTAGACCCCAATGATCCTGATTACTATTTTGGGCGTGCCGACATATACACTCAACTTGGCAGACATTACGATGCGATCCCAGACTATGACAAAGCCATTTCATTAGTCCCTACAGAACCTAGTTATTACGTGGCCCGTGGCCATTCTAATGTGGAGATGGAGGAATACCCAGCGGCTATATTGGATTTTGGGAAAGCTATAGAATTGGCTCCAACTGACGCATCAAATTATAGATATCGAGGTGAAGTCTACGCCCAACTCAGGCAACACAACAACGCCGATGCCGATTTTGAGCTGGCAAGACGTCTTAATGAACAAGCTTAGACTACAACCTACCGGAATTTAGGCATTACATCTCGCGCAAATAGTTCCATAGATTTCATGACTCGCGCGTGTTCCATAGTACCAAATGACATACTAGCCCCAAAGTAACCGACACCATGTTCCTTCTGTAAGAACTCTATACGTTCAACGCATTGTTCAGGAGTCATAAAATAAGTAGTATTTTTAAGTTCTGATTCATAGCTACTCGGAATTTCAGTGCGTACGGTTTTCCATTCATCCAAATCAACATCTATCTCATTGCCCCAGCCTAACGTCCGTCTATAAGTGGCAAGGTCCCTTACCCAGGTTAATGCATTCCTAGGATATTCCTTAGCTTCATTCTCATTGTCGGATAAGTACACAAATCTGAAAAAGGGCATGCTATCACGCCTGTCTAACATACCAGCAGTTTTGCAGCGTTCTGAATACAAGTCAAAAAGAGCTAGATTGTCAGCCTCCGGAGTTGAGAAACTGGTTAAAATAGGTAGATCCCTAGAAACCGCCATATCTACACTGGCTGCGGTTCGGGATACAGCCAGGAAAACAGGGGGATGGGGTTTTTGGATTGGCGATGGAGCGATAGTGACATCTTTAGCCTGATAATACTCTCCCTGATATGAAAAACCTCGCTTGGTCCAAAGGCCTAAGATCATATCTAATGATTCTTGGAAACGCTTGTTCCTCGAGTCAAAATCTATATTAAAGTTGCCGTACTCATAATTTGCAGATCCCCGTCCAACACCAAACTCAAGCCTACCGTGGCTGAGCAGGTCCATCATTGCGCTTTCCTCAGCCAGAAAAATAGGGTTATGGAAGGGTAATACACTAACCCCTGTACCAATCCGTATGCGTTTGGTCTTGGCAGCTAAATAATTAACTATTGGCATCAATGATGGAAATATCCCGTACCTACTAGAATGGTGTTCAGCCACCCAAACCGAATCGAATCCCAGTTCCTCTGCATATTGGACCTGATCCAAAGCCTCACCATAAATCCTGCTTTGTTCTCCGGGATCTTCCTCGACCCACGATGCTAAAATAAAAAGAGCGAATTTCATTTACATTATTCTCAAGTAAAGTAGCTTCCAATGACCATATTTGCCCTGTCTGTAATGATAAGCAACTTAATAATGGAACCAACCGGATAACAAGAATTCAAGACCCATTTAATTTTGTCTTATGTATTTGTCGACGCTTTGGGCTCCAGGCAAGGCCAGATAAACACTATCCTGTTTATCCACCCACAGGCCATGGGCTTGCCTGGATTCCCAGGAAGACAATATTTTGCCCTGTTTGTCTCTGACACTGATCCTAGGAGTCGACCCTTCAAACGTGGACTCCGCGATATAAAAGTCTCCATCCACAGATTGAGATATATCGTTTGGTCTTGTCATGTCAGACCACATAGTGATGAATTCGCCTTCGGGAGTGAAAATTTGAATCCTGTTATTTTCTCTATCGCATACGTAGACCAGCCCCTCTTCATCTACGAGCAGGCTATGTGGCAGGTGAAATTCTCCAGGTCCACCCTTCCCCGGTATTCCCCAGGATGTTATATATCTTCCCTCTCCTGAGAAGCGATGAATTCGGCTGTTTCGATAACCATCCGATACGTACAAATCACCCGAAGGGGCCGGATACATTTCAGAGGGGTAGTTAAACGGCCCGGCTGCTCGGGGTACTAGCTCCCCTGGTTCCTCACAGCCAGTGTCCGAATGGATCCCCCTATCTCCAAGAACCATTAGTGGTTTTCCGTCTAAGGTATATTTCAAACATACGGAGTCTTCTCTATCCGTCAGGTAGATGACATCATCCACTATACAAAATCCGTGAGGGAGATTGAAGGCACTTATCCCCCATGAATTTAAATAATTACCATCTGAATCCAATACTACAATCGGGGGGTCCTTTCTTTGATAAACATAGACCCTGTTCTGTGAGTCAGATGCTACAGAACTTACTACTCCAAAAGTCATGCCATCTGGCAAATTTCCCCAACTCTGGATTAATTCATAATCGTATTTGTCAGTCTTAATAGTAGCCATATTATCTCCTTTCCTTTACAAGGGATTTCGATTCATTCTTCCGTAGGCCCAATCGATCATCACTTTTTAGCTTTAATTTATGATAATCAGAACCTAGACATATCCTGTCTTCTTGTATTTCTCAAGCCTGCTTAACAACGATTTTACGGTCCTGTCATCAGGTGTTTTACTCAATTTGAAAAGCACACGGATCCGTTCTCTAAGTTCTGCTGTAGTTTCTTGCCGTTCTAGATGATCTTCTCTGATCGGTTGGGCTCTCTTGGCCATACATCACCTCATTAACAACTTTATCGGACGTGTATCCTTCCTAATATCGTGAATTAAAAGAATGGCTATTGCTACCCCATAGTCAATACTATTTTACCAAAATTAGCGTTCGTTTCCATGTAACGATGCGCATCGGCTACCTCTTCCAAATCATAAGATCGATCAACAACGGGTTTCATAGTCCCCTTAATTAAATGAGGTAAAACATGTCTTTTAAATTGTGCGGTAACCATGAGCTTTTCTTCAATTGATCTACCTCTCAATCCAGTTCCACACACTTGTAATCGTTTAGCCATCAGTTGTCTCAAGTCGACCTCTACTTGACCGCCTCCCATGAGACCCACTTCAACCAGCCTACCCAATACTGCCATAGATTCTATGTTTTGGTTCCAGTAAGGGCCTCCGATGAAATCTATCAATACGTCTACCCCTGTCCCAGCTGTCTTTTCTTTGATTACCAAAGAAAAATCTTGATCATGGTAGTTAATTCCCACATCCATTCCTAGTTCTAAAGCTGCAGAAAGTTTCTCGTTTGAACCTGCAGTGCCATAGACGAAAGCCCCTGCATGATGAGCTAATTGCACGGCAGCTGTACCTACTCCACTCCCAGCTGCATGTACCAAAACACTTTCTCCCATTTGCAAATTTGCACGGTTGAACAGTGCATCATAAGCGGTAAAATACACTTCTGGTGTAGCCGCTGCTTGTATAAAACCCCATGAATCCGGCATAGGGATAGCCATGCGGTGATGGGTAATTACCCTAGTCGCATATCCTCCCCCGCCAAGTAACCCAAAAACCCTGTCTCCTTGCTGCATCCCAGTAACCCTTTCGCCTAACTCAAGGACTATTCCTGAAAATTCTAAGCCCGGTATATCGGATGGGCTACCGGGCGGGGCAGGGTAACCTCCTTGACGTTGAATAGTATCAGCTCGATTAAGTGCCGATGCTTTCACATCAATCAGGATATCCTCAGGACCAGGGCTCGGATCTGCGACATCCATTATTCTTAAAACATCCGGGCCACCTGGTTCCGTTATCACAGCCGCTCTCATTGATCATTTCCTTTTGTGCTTAGTTACTCCGAAACCGTATGTACACCAGCCAAGAATTACGGTTAGCAGGGTGTTGATCATATCACTTCTTTGTCTTGTAATTCTGCAATCGCCCCGTCATCATATCCCAGACTATTTAAAATCTCCTCGTTATGTTCACCTAAACTCGGAGCTACTCCAGGATTACTTGGAGTTTCAGAGAATTTCCATGGACTACCATGGATTTTTATATTCTTCCCTAACCTAGGATGAAGAATCTCTTGAACATAATTGTTTTCTACTATATTTGGATCATCTGCAGCTTCCAATAAAGTGTTTACAGGAGCACATACCATTCCCGCATCACGCAATATAGCGAGCCAATGATCCCGAGTATTTGTAGCAAACAATCTTCCCAAATGATCCAGAATTTGGTTTTTCTTGTCTTCAGATTCGAAGGCTACCCCAAGATCATCGAGACCTTCTTTTTGAAGAGATTCAAAGAACCCCAGGACTTCGATAGCCTGTTTCCAGAATCTTGGTTGGAATTGTATTGCCAGAGGTTTCCCATCACAATCATTGAAACAGGCCGCTATTCCAGGTCTCTCACGTGTACCATTTATCCTCGCACCCGTTATCGGTGGGGTATTTTTCCACATAGTAGTTGTCATGGTCCATCCCATCAGTCTGAAAGCGCTGCCGACAAGAGAGGTTTCTACTTTTTGGCCTATACCGGTTGCCTTAGCATGGATTAGAGCTGCCAATACCCCTCCGAAGGTCAACATAGCACAACTTTCATCCGCAACGGAAACAACTCCCGTTCGCATAGGTTGACCAGGTATCGAAAATGCCTCAGGAATTCCAGATAAAGCTTGTCCTATCGCGTCGTTCCCCGCTAACGTAGAGTTAGGACCATCCGGACCGTATGCGGAAACCGATGCGTATACGATAGCAGGGTTAATGTGCTTCAATTCTTCATAACCGAATCCATATCGCTCCGCTGCCCCCGGACGAAAATTCTGGCCAAAAATATCAGCCGTTTTCACTAACTGATGTAGAATATTCCGTCCTTCCTCTAACCTAAGATTAAGGGTCAAACTCTTAACTCCACGGTTATTAGTTTCAAACATGGAACTTACATCGCCTATAAGTTCACCACCCGTCCTCGACTCATCGCCAGTCCCCGGAACTTCTATCTTGATGACTTCTGCACCTAGATCAGCCATCAACATATAAGGCACTGTCCCTGCCTGGGCTGTAGAACAGGTCACAGCTCTGATCCCCGAGAGAGCCCCTCTTAAATCATCCATTTATTTTCATCTCCCAATAAAAACCGCCGCATTTGATTACGATAATCCTATCTTTAACAATCGCGTTACTTGGGCAAATTGAAAAATTGCGACCGTATCCATACGACTGAAATTACTGTGCCGCATTCGAATTGCCGGTAGCATTACGTTTTTAGACTCAAGTAGTTGCCAACGGGTACAAGACTAGGATCCTTGGGCATTCCTCCAGGCCATTGCCTCGAGTTCCGCCCCAACAGCATCCATGACATCAACGACCGGTTCCACTTTGCATTGAAATGCTGCGAACACGGTAGTTAGCTTGTGTATATCGAGCGGATTATCAGTCTCAATAACCGCATATCCACCGAATTCACCTACCCTCACCACAAACTGCTGAATATCTAAGCTTTCAGGCATTTCCCATTTTTCGAAGAGGCTCAATACACGTTGTTGAGCCTCTTCATAGTCGGAGGCGGATCCTCCTGGTCTCTCAGACCACGTCAACACATATTTCATCATTACCCCCCTCTTACGAATCGAAATAAACCGGTATTCAAATGAGCGGGCATCTGCCCGTTATTGCTACCGTTGAAATGCTACCACAATAATAAATATTTTTTTCTATCACTGATAGTAAAAGTAATTAACGCCCCGATAAAGGATATCAGGACGTTATTGCATAATATTAATATCAGGTGGAAATCAGTAGGTTGTTAGGAATTATTTGCTACAGGTAATTTGGCACCTTGAAATGGTCCTTCAGTGGCCTCAAAGGATTGAGAGAAATCCAGGATCTCTTGGTCAGTCTGCGTTTCAAGGTCAATGGCTCGGCTGAATCCCTGTTTAACAACGAACCCAGTTTTAAAATAAACTTCACACACATTATTTTCTGGATCATTAAAATAAATGCTACAAGATATGCCATGGGTAACGGTCCGAAGTATCTCGGTTCCCTCGTTTTTGAACCGCCGGTTAAGTTCCCTTAACGCAGCCAAATCAGGCACTACGTAGGAGATCTGACCTACGTTCTGAGTTGAGGGCCTGGCACCGTCTGGATGATCTCCACCTCGGGCTTGCCCTAAAGCCAATTCATGATGTTCATTGCCAGGGTCTGCACTAAGGAAGCAGCTACCTCTATCTGGATCTTCATCAGTAATAGTTAGCCCCATTACTCTCGTATAAAAATCACGCATTTTCAGTAAATCATCACATATTATTCCGACATGTCCAAGATTACGTATCAGTGCCATACTTGCCCCCAATTAGTACGATTTGATTTATTCATCGCATGTTAGTTTACGGACAGACTCCAAACATCCCGTAAATTAAAGATAGGTCACAAGATCCAGAATAGCAAGCTTAAGCAAATCGACGGTTATCCTAGACCTATGGATTGATCTCGGATGACTCCCGACCAACGATAAATGTTTCCTTATACTGTATAAAATCTGTCACTACATTGGCTAAGGAATCAGGGCGATCTAGCCCTATCAAATGTCCTGCTGCATAAATTAACGAGATATTGCAATTAGGAATAATTTTCTTGTATACACGGGCAGCCTCTGGACTAATCATCTTATCCTCAACTCCGAACACCGCCAAAGTTGGACTATTTATATTTGCAAGGGAGTCTTGGATCCGATCGTCCTCAGACAGCGTTCGAAATCTTTCTATGAGTTGTGAAGTATTACCCGCACAATACAGATCCAAGAGAGAATCGCTCGCAGGAGAATTGGTAAGGATATCAGTAAGGTTAGAACCCGTAATCAATTGTGGATCTTCTGCCGGCAGTATTGCCAACGGAGATACCAATATCAGTGCCTCGACATTATCAGAGTCATTTAAGGCTTGCCGTATTGCTACGGCCGCGAAAAACGACATACCCAAAAGAACGTACCCTTTGGGGGCAAATTGATTTGATGCCTCCGTCGACATTTCCACAAAACATGTACTATCAAAAGGAATATCACTGTTGGCTGTCCCAGTGATGACTGTCAGACAGTAGTTCTCAGATAGTAACCTATAAAGTTCGGTAGATGCACCAGGTACCTCATCTAAAACAATAACATCCGGACCATTGCCAGCACGCAGATAATTTATAAGTCCCTTATCTACCTTAATCTGGGATTGAATAAATCCCGTCGGCAAAATCAATCTAATCACCTAGCTCCCGTAGATTTTTTAGATCCAGAAGAATCCTATATCGCATCTAACGCACTAAAATTCTTTGATACGAGGCAATACTTCCCGACCAAACAAATCTATCTCACTCATTACTTCGTCATGGGGGAGCCCGGGTTGTTGGAAAAAAAGATCTACCACTCCTACTCCACATTGATCATGAAAAGTCTTCAGCTGTCTAACCACCGTATCCGGACCACCCATGAAACTCAAGCGCGAAGCAAGTCCTACCACATCTCCAGTTGGGCTACCCGCTACAACCTGCCGCAGATCGAATTCTTCCCCAGACCGGGCTGCTTGAACAGCGGTGGTTACGGATGAGCCCATATTCATACCCCGGTTGGGGCGTCTCAGATTTTCATACCATTCCTGTGCTTTTTGGTCGGTTTCAGCCAAGAAAATGCTACCCCTGTAAACGATCTGTTCTGAATTGGGTTCCCAGCCCGCATCATGACACCATGCCAAGTATTTTTCGGTGATTTTAGCCATTTGTTCTACTGGAACAAACGAAACACCCAGTCCGAGTTTGTGAACTGCTGCGTATTTGATGCAATCGTCACTTCTGGTTGCGACTATTACGGGAGGCATCGGTTGTTGCACGGGATGAGGCCAAACGGAAATAGTTCGGAACTTATAATATTTACCTTCCCACGAAAAAGGCTCCGGTTCAGTCAACGCTTTCAACACTAAATCCATTCCCTCGAGCAATCGACCCCGTCCCTCTGATGGATTAATTGTGTACACCTGGTCTTCGTTTGGGGTTCCTCTAAGAAATCCTATAATTAGTCGGCCATCTGTCATATTATCCAGCATTCCCAATTCCTCAGCGACTCGAACTGGATTATTTAAAGGGAGTAACTGGCCTAATATAGCAATCTTAACTTTCTTGCACCGCTCCGCAACTGCTGCCGCCATTACAGCTGGATTTCCGGTAGCTATACGACCTGAATAATGATGTTCAGATAAGCTAATCCATTCAAATCCCGACTCTTCAGCCAATACACATTCTTCTATACCTTGTCTATAGCTGAGAACAGATGTCGCCGGATCATGATAACTAGGAGGAATTGGCCAAGTATCCGGAAACAGGTGTCGTTCAGAGTATCCCATAGGACCAAAATATGAGGCCTTCATTCCGTTTACTCCGGCATAGATAATTGATCTTCAACCGCGAGATTTATAAATTAATGGCTACTTTAGACCCAATGTAAGTATGAGGGTCGATAGTGTCAAGACCAGTCAAATACTCTATTAGAATCCAAATAAAACTCTCTCAGTCTGGGCTTGGGAGAATACAGAAAGGTACTATCAATCGAACCCAACTATCGCATTTGAAATTTCTACAGGGATTCGGGAAATCCTTCGTGCCCAATGAGTGGAACAAATCGACAGGACCCAAGAAAGTAAAATTGCATACCTTGCATAGTACGTTTGATTAAGGTCAACTCTTGCTGATCTAAGCTACCAATTGGAACTACTAACCGACCACCTACTTTAAGTTGGTCGACCAATGTCAGGGGAAGGTTCGGACAAGCAGCAGTCACGATGATAGCATCAAATGGACCTTTACCTGGCAGGCCAAGTTGCTGTGTCGCGGGATATATTTCCACGTTGTCACAATTAAGTTCGTTGAGAGCGCACCTCGCTAGAGCCTCTAGCTCAGGGAGCCTTTCAATACTGATGACACTTCCTTGTTTTAAAATGTTAGATAAGATCGCGGATTGATAACCACTCCCGGTACCGATCTCCAGAACTACATCAGATGGGTCAAGTTGCATAGCAGCAGTCATCAATGCCACGATATATGGCTGAGATATCGTTTGCCCATATCCTATATTGAGAGGGATATCCGCATACGCCTGATGGACAATTGACCGAGCAACAAAAAGCTCCCTGGGCACACTTTTCATTGCCTGTAAAACTTCCTTTGACTCTATAGCATTGGCCAATTTTTTGAACAATCTTGACTTAGCGATGGTCAAAGAATCTTTATTTTCTTTGGACAGCTTCATTAAAACACTTTACTATGGGCATCACAGATAGAAGGTCTTATTTAATATATGAAACGCGTGTTAAGTTTTGCCTGAGGTGCATACAACGGGCGGATAAATGATACTAATATTGCGCAAACCAGAGTGTAGCTTATGAAATTATCTAACAAGATAGCAATAATCACAGGCGCTGGTCGAGGAATCGGAAGAGCCATAGCAATCGCATTCGCAAAAGAAGGTGCTAAAGTTTCCCTGGTCGCTAGAACAGTCTCTGAACTTGAAGAAACTGCCCAGCTAATCGAAGAGTATGGCTCCACATCATTAGTGATACCAACAGACGTTACACAACCCAGCTCAGTGGCTTCAATGGTTCAGGAAACCGTGTCCCAATATGGGAGAGTGGACATATTAGTTAATAATGCGGGTGTTCCGGGTCCCATCGGAGCCTTACAGAATAACAAGATAGATGATTGGATTAAAACGATTCAAGTGAACGTAATAGGACCTTATCTTTGCTGTAAATCAGTAGTTCCCTTAATGACAAACCAGGGTGGCGGAAAAATAATCAATCTAGCCGGGGCGGGTGCGAACAACGCATGGGCTAATCTTTCAGCCTATTGCACCAGCAAAGCAGGTGTAGTTCGGATGACCGAGGTCCTAGCCCTTGAATTAGAGAACAAAAATATACAGGTGAATGCACTCGGGCCTGGGTCAATTCATACTAGAATGTGGGAGGAACTGCGAAATGGGGCCGAAGCAGCCAACGCTACCAAAATTCAAGAAATCGGAGACCGAGTACTCAGCGGTGGAGGGGCTTCGTTGGAGAATCCCGCAGAGTTAGCAGTTTTTTTGGCTAGCGATGATTCCGGGAAATTGAGCGGACGTCTTATTTCAGCAGTAACGGACGATTTTAATAATATAGCTGCCAAAATACCCGAGATTATGGAATCAGAAGCGTTTACATTAAGACGATTAGATCTGGATTAGAACGTTAAAGAAACAATGTTATACAGATGCTTACAAAAGTTCTCTAGTTCCGTGACAACATATCGTTGCGATTGATTTAAGTTTTTTAAGAACACAACCTTGGCACGCTGGAAATAAGAGGATATAGTAATATATAATCCATTAAATTAACGTGAACAATCACAAACTTAGGAGGGTACCATGGCAAAACCTAAGAGAGTAGGTCATCTGGTAATAAACGTTAAAGACCAAACTGAAGCCACGAAATTTTATACCGAAATCCTGGGGTTTGAAATCGCGGTAGAGCGCCCGGGTTTTGGAACATTTTTAACTTGCGGCAAAATTCATCATGATCTAGCTCTATTTCAGGCCAAACCAGACGCTGCTCCAATAAGTAAAGGCGGCCTCGGACTCAATCACATGGCGTTGCAGGTAGAAGATTTTGATATGCTTACGGAGTACTACCACGTACTTCAAGAAA